>JAYTHM010000268.1:0-1568 GCA_043732645.1 Frankiales bacterium | reverse complement strand
GTGCCCCCTAAGAAAAAACCCCTACCAGCAGAAGAATTCTCTCAAAACGCTCACCCCAACGGTGGACCGCCACGCAACGAAAGACACCAACCACCTAGGACCCCTGCGGTGCACGCGTTCCTGCGGCACCTTGAGTCGGTGGGGTACCCGTACGCGCCGCGGGTGCTCGAAGTGGACGAGCAGGATCGTGAGGTGCTCACGTTCATCCCCGGCGAAGGGCTGCGGCGGCCTTGGCACCCGGCGCTGCGGGCCGATGAGGTCTAAGACCAGGTTGGGAGGGCGCTCGCGCTTCTCGCGCAGGCGTCGGCTGGCTTCGTCCCGCCCATCACGGCTGTGTGGCAGGTGCCGGACGCGGGTCGTGCCGGGCCGGTGCGCCACGGTGACGTAGGCCCTTGGAACGCGATCTTCCGCGGCGGCGAGTTCGTCGGCTTCATCGACTGGGACTTCGCCGCACCTGCCCCTGAGCTGTGGGACCTCGCGCAGGCGGCGTGGTGCTACGTGCCGCTTCGGTGGCCGGACCGGGGATGTCCAGGCTGCGGCTTCCCAGCCGAACCTGACCTGCGAGCCCGGCTGGGCCGGCTCTGCTCCGCCTACGGCGCTGAGGTCTCGGCTGTGGTCGACCAGCTGGCCCGACTGCAGCACGACGAACAGGCAAGAATCGAGAAGCTTGGCGCGCAAGGCCGCGACCCGTTGGCGCTGTTCTTCCAGCGCGGAGACGTCAAGACGATCAGCGGCGAGATCCGCTGGTTACGCGAACGCGCCGGCGACCTCCAACTCATCTGCGAGACACATCGACCGCTTCTGCCGCAAGTCGGGCTCCTAGCGACGGTCAGGCTGTGACTATCGCTCCACTGGGGGCAGCTGGGCGTGCGTCGTTCTACCGCCTGAGCGACTCTAGATGATCATGGCTAACGGCACCTATCCGGGCTGCCCCGACAGGACGATGCGGCCTACGCGCCACAGGGCGCGGTGTACTGCACGGCCTGCGCTCTTGGCAGGGCCTCAAGGGTCTCATCGACCGTGAGCAGCTCAGCGGTCTCCACGGAGCCGAGGGCACCGCCTGCGCCGATCTTCAGGACGGCGGCCGCATGGCCACGTTATCCGGGGCCTCCCAGAGGTTGTAGCCGTCATGCGCACCGAACGCGCACCAGAAGCCGTGGAGCGTCCCGCCGACCGACTCGATGTAGGACTTCGCGGCCGCGCGGCGGTCGTCCGGGTGCTCGATCAGCCGAGCCCAGGTAGCCGGCGTGTAGCTGAACTTGGTCAGCTAGAGAGGCATGCTCGATTCCCTGCGCGCAGGTGGCTGCGGGAGCGATGCCCTACCAGACGGGACCCCTTGTCACAGGATCTTGACGTGTTAATGATGCAACTGCCGCGGGGCGGAAGTAGCTGGTTCCCGACAGCAGGTAGCCGCAGAGCCAAGCGCGAACCGGCACCTTCACGTTGGGTCCCTTGGGGCCAGAATGGCATCTTGCCAGCGTGTCGGCCATACTCCTTTCGGCCGGTCAGGGATACCGTCGGCTCCCTGACGCAAGGCACCATTATGGCCCTGGAGGATCGGAAATGAA
>JAYTHM010000267.1:0-1569 GCA_043732645.1 Frankiales bacterium | reverse complement strand
TCGAGTGCGGCTGGGAGGGCGAGGGCATGTCGATCGCCTTCAACCCGCAGTACCTGCTCGACGGTCTCGGCGCGGTCGACAGCGATGTCACGACGCTGTCGTTCACCGGTCCGACCCGGCCAGCCGTGCTAACCGGCAAGCGGCACAGCCCCAACGAGCCGACCCACACCGCGGACTACCGATACCTGCTCATGCCGGTCCGCCTTTCCGGGTGACCGGTATGCGCTCCACCGGACCTAGCGCGCGGGTGGTCTGGTGACCCGCGTCGAGGAGTAGTTCGTACCGTAAGGGTAGACACCGAGAACAGGACCGACAGGAGCACACACCGTGGGGACGTTGGGGATGATCGGGCTGGGCCGCATGGGCGGCAACATGGCCGAGCGCTTGCGACGCGGAGGGCACACCGTCGTCGGCTACGACCGGTCGCCAGGGACGCGGGACGTCGACTCGCTGGAGGCTCTCGTGGCAGCGCTTCCGTCGCCGAAGCTGGTCTGGGTGATGGTGCCGGCCGGCGACCCGACCTACCAGACCGTCGACGCGCTGAGCGAGTTGCTGACCGACGGCGACGTGATCGTCGATGGCGGCAACTCGCGCTACACCGATGACCAGAAGCACGCAGAAGCACTGGCAGGCAGGGGCATCGGTTTCGTCGATGCCGGCGTGAGCGGTGGGATCTGGGGCCTGACCGAGGGCTACGCGCTGATGGTAGGCGGCAAGAAGGACGACGTCGCGAAGGTCCAGCCGTTCTTCGACACCCTCAAGCCCGAGGGCGACAGCGGCTTCGTACACGCCGGCGCCGTGGGTGCGGGGCACTTCGCAAAGATGGTCCACAACGGCATCGAGTACGGCCTGATGCAGGCCTACGCCGAGGGCTGGGAGCTGATGGAGGCGACCCCGCTCGTCACCGACGTGCCGGCGGTCGTGGCGAGCTGGCAGAAGGGGACCGTCATCCGGTCCTGGCTGCTTGACCTGATGGTCCGTGCCCTCGACGAGGACCCGCACCTGGAGCAGCTGCGGGGCTATGCGGAGGACTCCGGGGAGGGCCGGTGGACCGTCCAGGCCGGTGTCGACCACGCCGTGCCGACCCCGGTGATCACGGCCGCGCTCTACGCACGGTTCGCCAGCCGCCAGGAGGACAGCCCCGCGATGAAGGTCGTGGCCGCGCTGCGCAACCAGTTCGGCGGCCACGCTGTGACCAAGGAGTCGAGCCGCAAAGCCCCTGACGCAACGGGTGCCGACGTGGCTGCGCCGCCGGTCTAGTCGCCTGCTTCGCATGTACGTCTCTGCCCTGTCGCTGACAGACTTCCGGTCCTGGACGCAGCTCGACCTCGAGCTGACGCCCGGCCCGACCGCGCTCGTCGGCAGCAACGGGCAGGGCAAGACCAACATCGCCGAGGCCTTGCTGTACGTCGCGACCCTGAGCTCCCACCGGGTGAGCTCGGACGCCGCTTTGGTCCGCCAGGGCGCTGAGCGGGCGATCGTCCGAACCAGGGTGGAGCGCGACAGCCGGACGACGCTGGTCGAGCTCGAGCTCAACCCGGGCCGCGCCAACCGAGCCCGCGTCAACCG
>JAYTHM010000266.1:0-1573 GCA_043732645.1 Frankiales bacterium | reverse complement strand
GAAGCCGGGACGGTTGAGGAAGATGCAGGCGCCGTCGACGACCCGGGTCTTGCGGGCCGGCTCGTCGTCGAGCTCGTCGTCGACGGAGAACCCGTGTGCCCGCCCCGTCTCGGCGTACTGCCAGGTCTTCTTCTTGAGCTGCACCACAAAGGAGGCGACGCGCGCCTCGTCCTCGGCGTCGCTGTAGAACGCTCCGTGGCTGCAGCAGCCGTCGTCGGCGCGGCCCTCGATGACGCCATGGCAGCCGGCGCCGTAGATGCAGGTCCACGACGACATCAGCCAGGTCAGGTCGGCCCGGATCACCTGCGACGGGTCAGCCGGGTCGACGAACTCGACGTGGTCGCGCGGGAAGTCCGGCTCCACCTCGCGCACGCGGGGAAGCCCGAGATCGGTCACGGGCAGGGCGGTCATGAGCTAGAGCACCTTTACGACGAGCAGGGCGACGTCGTCGGCCCGGTTGGCCGTCAACAGTTCGGGGGTCAGGGCGGCACAGCCGCCGGCACGTCAGTAGGTCCTGGTCGTGGAATACCCAGAAAGTGTAACGGGGGATCGACCGGATCCTTACGTCGTCGACGTAGCCTCGCGGGGATGGGACGTACCCTCGCCGGAAGATGATGGACAAGCCTGGCGCCCGGGCGGTGCACGTGCCGACGGCTCGGGTTGCGCTGTCCACGGCGTCGACCTACCCCGAGTCCACGGCCAATGCCTTCGAGATCGCCGCCCGGCTCGGTTACGACGGCGTCGAGGTGATGGTCTGGACCGACCCGGTCAGCCAGGACGTCGACGCCCTCGAGCGGCTCTCGGACTACCACCAGGTGCCGATCCTTGCGATCCACGCGCCCTGCCTGATCATCACCCAGCGGGTATGGGGGACCGACCCGTGGGTGAAGCTCGTCAGGGCCAAGGAGGCTGCCGAGCGGCTCGGGGCGTCGACGGTCGTGGTGCACCCACCGTTTCGCTGGCAGCGCGACTATGTCCGGCAGTTCGTCGGCGGGATCCAGCAGATGGAGTCCGAGACGCCGGTGCGTTTCGCCGTCGAGAACATGTTCCCGCTGCGGGCCCGGGGACGGGAGGTCTCGCCGTACGGCATGGACTGGAACCCCATCGACGAGGGCTTCTTGGACTTCACCCTGGACCTGTCCCACACGGCCGTGTCACAGTCCGACGCGATGGCTATGCGCCGGTCCATGGGGGACCGGCTGGCCCACGTGCATATCGCTGACGGGACCGGCGCCGCCCGCGACGAGCACCTGGTGCCCGGGCGCGGTGACCAGCCGTGCGCGGAGCTGCTGGAGGACCTCGCGCACGCTGACTTCGACGGGGTCGTCGTCGTGGAGATCAACACCCGTGCCTGCGACGACCGTGACGCCCGCGAGGCCGACCTCGCCGAGGCGCTCGCCTTCACCCGCTTGAACCTGGCTGCCCCCGCCGACGCATGGCCGTCGTGAAGGCGCTATTCGAGGGCCTGGTCGACGACGCCGCCGCCCGTCCCACCTACCCCCGTTCCCTGTACGACGCCCTCGGCGGGCTCGGGGACACCCTCGAGCTCGGCGCTGGCACCGGCATCGCGTCC
>JAYTHM010000265.1:0-5527 GCA_043732645.1 Frankiales bacterium | reverse complement strand
CGGCTGCTGCAGCACCTTCAGTCCGGCGGCCACCGCGGCAGCCACTGGATCCTCAAGACCCCCTGTCACCTGATGTGGCTTGACGTCCTGCTCGAGGTGTTCCCGGACGCGCTGCTCGTGCACACCCACCGCGATCCTGCGACGGTGCTGGCGTCGGTGTCGTCGCTGATGGCCACGATGCGCAGCGCCGTCACCGACCACGTCGACCCGGTTGCTGTTGGACGTGAGCAGCTCGAGGCGTGGACGTGGGGGATGCAGCGCGTGATGTCCGTCCGGGACCGGCTGCCCGACGACCGGGTCGTCGACGTGCAATACACCGACACCGTCGAGGACCCGGTCGGCACGGTCGAGCGGGTTTACCGGCACTTCGGCCTCGAGTTCTCACGTGCCGTCTCTGCCGGTGTCCGGGGCTACCTCGCCGACAACCCTCGGGACAAGCACGGCTCGCACCGCTACTCCCTCGAGGAGTTCGGGCTGGACCGCGCCGAGGTCGACGCGGCCTTCGCCGCCTACAACGTGCGGTTCACCCGGTGAAGGGCTGGGACGTGCTTGTGGCGGACCTGGTTGCGGCCGGTGAGATTGTCAGCGGACCGGCGGGTGCCCGGTCCGACCGCGAGCTCGCCGAGGGGTATCGGCACCTGACCCGGGTCCTGTCGATCGCGACCGAGATGCTCGTGGAGAAGGGCGATCCCGAGCACCCCGCCTTCACCAGGTGGATGACCGCCCACCGCAAGATGTACGGCGACAACCCCGGCACCGTCTACGACGCGGCGATGATCTCGCCGGACCTGACCTACGTCGTCCGTGGCCACCGCGGGACGTCCGCCTACCTCGGCTGCTGCCTGTACGGCACGACGCCCGAGGGCGGGAAGCGGATCGCTGGCAACCTCGACGACGACGCGATGGCGTTCGGTGACGACGGTTCCTTCGAGCTCTGGTTGGGCGGTCCCGAGCGGCCGACCAACTGGCTCCCGCTGGACGCGGACGTCACCGAGGTGATGGTCCGGCAGTACTTCGTCGATCCCCTGCGCGAGGTCGAGGCGTCGTACACGATCGAGACGGTGCCCTCGCTGGGGCCCCCTCCTTTCCCCGAGCCGCAGGTGATCTCGGACCGGCTCGAGGCCCTCGGCCGTTACGTCCGCGAGACGGTCGAGGCCGAGACGACACTGTCGGCGCTGTCGGCCGCGATCAGCCAGGCGGTGTTCCGCTCGGGGGGTGAGTACGTTGACGCCGGCGGTCAGCCGACGGACCCGCCGGTCGACGTGTCGGTGGTCGTGCGCGTCATGCCGACGCCGGCGATCCAGTACTCCGGGCAGTGGTTCGACGACCTGCGCGCGGACGAGGTGCTCGTCGTCGAGGGGGTCGTCCCGACCTGCCGGTACTGGTCGATCATGCTGCTGACTCGCTTCATGGAGTCGGGGGACTGGCAGCACCACCCGGTGGTCCTCACCGGTTCCGACATCGCCGCCGACGGCGACCGCTTCCGGGTCGTCATCGCCCACAGCGACCCCGGGCTGCCGAACTGGCTGTCCACCACCGGCCTTACGAGCGCTAACGTGGCGGTCCGTGCCCTGAAGGCGGAGGGGACGCTTGACGTCACGTTCCGCCGCGCCCTGCGAGGCGAGATCACCTGACCAGCTACGACATCGCCGGCCAGACGGTGACGATGCCCGTCGTCGTCCGGGACGCGTCAGCAGCAACGGCCATCTTCGAGGTCGACGCCGCTGCGCTGAGCGCCCTGGTGCCACCGGCCTTCACGGTCCGCGAGACCTCGCCGAGCCGAGCCCAGGTCGCGCTCGCACTGGTCGACTACCGCGACAACGACCTCGGCGCCTACCGCGAGGTCGGCATCATCGCCTTCGTCCGACCCGCGGCGGGTGGTCCTGACGGCAGCCACATCACCCGGCTGCCGGTGGACCAGCTGTTCGCCTGCGAGGCAGGCAACCAGATCTGGGGCTTCCCCAAGACCGTGGAGCTGATGGAGGTCGTCTACGGTCCAGGGACGACCACCTGGACGCTGTCGATGGACGGCGAGCTGGTGCTCCGGCTGACGTTGCCCACCGGTGGTTTTGAGGTGATGGACCCGATGGAGCTGGTCTCCTACACTTTGGTCGATGGCGTGCCGCACGCGACGGCCTTCACGCAAGGAGGTGCCGAGTCCTCCATCGGCTCCGGCGAAGGGGTGGTGCTGGAGTTCGGCGCGCACCCGCTGTCCAAGGAGTTGGCCTCGCTCGGGCTACCCGCGCCAGCGGTGGTCACGACGTGGACCGGCCGGCTGCGGGCGACCTTCGAGGCTCCTGTCCCGCTCTGACCTCGGGCGCTGCGGCCGAGTGGGCTCCGCGTCAGTCCGCGCGCAGCTGCTTGGCCACAGATCGCTGGAACACCAGGCGTCCCGCCTTGCGTGGCGCGTTGGTCAGCGCCGCGAGCGGGGCCATGCTCTTTGGCACCCGGACCTCGGGGCGATCGGCCTCGATGCCCTTCACCGCGGCCGCCAGGAACGTCGCCATCGGCGTGATGTCGCGGCCCTTGCTCCGGGCGGCCAGCTCCGCCAGCGGCGCGTAGCCGCGGGCTTCGTCGTCCATGTCGGTCGACACCGACGCCAGCGTGACCGTCGTGAAGGTGATCGGATCTTCCCGCAGGTCGGCGCGCAGTCCAGCGGTGAAGTGCGACAGCCCGGCCTTGGACGCGCTGTAGATCGCCAGTCCCGGGGGAGCGAACACCGCCGCCATCGAGCTGACGCTCACTAGCTGACCTCGCCGGCGCGCGAGCATCCCGGGCAGGAGCAGGCGGCACAGGTGCATCGGGGCGAGCAGGTTGACGGTGATCACCTGGTCGATCTCGGCCAGCGTCCGGTCGGCGTACCAGCCGATGCCGGAGATGCCGGCGTTGTTGACGAGGACGTCGACCGGGCCGTCGGCCTCGACCGCCGCGACGAGGGCGGGCAGCGACGCGAGGTCGCCGAGGTCGCACGGGTAGGCGGTACCGCCGGTTGCCGCGGCGACGGCGGTCAGCGCGTCGGAGGGCCTGGCCACCAGCGCGACGGTGGCGCCCCGCTCGGTGAACGCCCGTGCCAGCTGTGCGCCCAGCCCGCGGGAGGCACCGGTCAGGAGAACGCGTCGTCCGCTCAGTCGCATGTGCGGCAACCTATCCGCCAGCTGGGCCTGGGGGGGCTGACTACGGGGTCAAGGGGACCGTCGCGACGCGGTCGGGGTCACCCGGCGCGCCGAGGTCCTCGGTGGGGTCGGAGGGCGCACCTCACGCTGCCTGCCAGATCGATGAGTACGCCGGCCGGCCGGCGTCCTCCCTGTGCGGGGGACTCCGTGCTGTCACCTGGACTGGTTGCTCTCCTGTCGGAGAGTCGATCTTGGGGGGACGACGTCATGCGTCGCTTTGCCAAGCTCGTGCTGCACCACCAGATCCTGGTCGTGGTCGTCTGGGTCGTCCTCGCCGTCGCGGGGGTGATCTCGATCAAGCCCGTCAACGACCGGCTGACGATCGACTTCTTCCTCCCCGGCCAGCCGGGCACCCAGGCTGCACGGCAGATCATCTCGGACTTCGGCAACGGCGGTAGCCCCTCGCCGTACCTGGTGGTCTTCACCGCGCCTGACGGCCAGAGCGTGACGGGCCACAAGCAGGCGCTCGCGACGGCGTTCACAAGCGTCGCGACAGCAGCGCCCAACCTCCGGCTCGTCGATGAGGCCACCAGCGGCAACAAGGTCTTCCGCAGCAAGGACGACCGGACGTTCTACGCGATGGTGTTCTACAACCGCGGCAACAACCCGAGCGCCCGACCGCCGACGCCGCTGCTGCTGATCACGATGGCCAAGAGCAGCGCTCCGAGCGGCTGGACCAAAGGCGTCACGGGGGAGGACGTCGTGTCCGCCGGTGACTCCAGCGCGAGTGGCCCCGGGGTGCTGGGCGAGACCCTGTTCGGAGCGCTCGGCGCGCTGCTGGTGCTGCCGGTGCCGTTCATGCGCAGCGTCGGTATCGGCGGGGCGCTGATCCCGCTCGCGAGCGTCCTCACCACGCTGACCCTGACACCGGCCATCCTCAGCTCCATCGGGCCGAAGGTCGACTGGCCCAAGGTCCGCCACGAGAGCCAGGCCAGCCCCCTGTGGTCCCGCTGGGCCGCCGCGGTGGTGCGCCGCCGCTGGGTCGCCGCCGGCGCCTCCGTCCTGGCCCTCGGTGTCTTGATCGTCGCGTTCTCGCAGATCAAGATCGGTCTCGCCGGTTCGGAGTCGTTGGCCACCAAGGGCCCGGCCTTCGTCGCGCTCTCGACCCTGGAGAAGGGCGGTGAGCCGACGGGCACGTTCACCCCCTTGCAGGTCCTGACGAAGGTCGACAATGCCAAGAGCGTCGCGGCCGACCTCGCCAAGGTCGACGGGATCACCGACGTCATCGTCGCCACCGACCCCGGCAACGTCCGCAACGGGCGGACCGTGGTGATCGCCATCCCGTCGCAGGAGACCGTTAACTCCAAGTCCGTCGGCCCCGTCAAGAGCGCGCGTTCGGTTGCGGACAGCAACGACGCGATCTTCGGAATCGCCGGCCCCGGTGCCGACCAGATCGACTTCCTGCACGCCGTCTACGGCAAGTTCCCGCTGATGCTGTCGCTGATCGCGCTGCTCGCGTTCGTGCTGCTGGCGCGGGCCTTCCGCTCGGTGCTCTCGCCGCTGAAGGCGGTCCTGCTCAACCTGCTGACGCTCGCTGGCGACCCTCGGCTTCGTGGTCCTGTTCTGGCAGAAGGGATACGGCTCGGACGCGATCTACTCGGTCCACCAGACCGGCGCCGTGACGTTCTGGGTCCCGATGATGGTCTTCGCCTTCCTGTTCGGGCTGTCGATGGATTACGAGGTGTTCATCCTCGCTCGCATCCGGGAGGAGTACGACGAGCACGGCGCCACGACCGACAGCGCTGTCATCGAGGGCATCGCGCGGACCGGGCGGCTGGTGATCAGTGCGGCTCTGATCTTGTTCCTCGCCTTCGTCGCGCTGTCGTCCGGACCTGGCACCGACCTCAAGCTCTTTAGCACCGCGCTCGGTTTCGGCATCCTGTTCGACGCGACGATCGTGCGTTCGCTGCTGGTGCCCGCTCTCGCGTCGCTGTTCGGCGAGTGGAACTGGTGGATGCCGACCTGGCTCGGCAAGGTGCTGCGCATCAAGGAGCCGACGTCGCCCGTGGCCCGGGCGGACTGCGCCGGGCAGCCGCATAGGGTCAGCCGGTGGTCATGCCCCTGCTCGTCCAGGACGAGCTCGCAGCGGCTCGGCTTCGCCGGATGAAGCTGACGGCCACGGCTCTGCTCGCCGTGGCCGCAGTCGTCTATGGGGTGTCGCTGTCGTTCGACGGGACCGTGATCGGCTTCGTCCGGGCCGGGTCGGAGGCCGCGATGGTCGGAGGGCTGGCGGACTGGTTCGCCGTGACCGCCCTGTTCCGTCGGCCGCTGGGTCTGCCGATCCCGCACACCGGTCTGATCCCGCGCAAGAAGGACGACCTCGCCCTAAAGCTCGGCGAGTTCGTCACCGGCCA
>JAYTHM010000264.1:0-1576 GCA_043732645.1 Frankiales bacterium | reverse complement strand
AACTCATCGCCATCATGCGGACAGCGACAGCCATGCTCAACCCCATCTCCTGGCCGGAGCCCTTCGGGTTGGTCATGGCAGAGGCACTCGCCTGCGGGACCCCCGTACTGGCGTTTCCGAACGGCGCCGCGCCGGAGATCGTCGACGACGGCAAGACCGGCTACTTGTGTCCCAATGAATCCAGCATGGTGTTGGCCCTGTCCCATATCGACGCGATCGACCGCCGACAATGTCGCCAGGCAGCCGAGCAGCGCTTCGATCGGACCCGGATGGCCACCGACCACGAGCGGCTCTATCAGCGGCTCATCGCCAGCGATCCAGACACCGCCGGGCGACTCCACGTCCGCACCTGACGAACGCACCTCCACCCTCGCCGTCACGGTTAGGCACCGTTGCCGTGTTCGGCAGGATGACGATGCTGGTGCCCGCCGACGGGCGGCGACGAGCTGGCGCCAGGCCTGCTCGTCACTGCCGCCTTCGGCGGTGTTGAGCCAGCCCTGGATGTTCTCCCTCGCCGGGAACGATGGATTGCCCACCTAGGACCCGCGGGAGCGAGCGTCATCGACCGCGCCTTGCTGACCCGCGCTTGGCTGCTCCTGGGGACCGTGTCGGCAGCACCTGTCATGGGTGGCTTCTTCGTCACCTTGCTGGTGGCTGCTCTGGGGAATCGCCTTCGAGCTGACCTTCACCACCGCGGTCGTCTGCCTTGCCTCGGCTGCCGGACGTCTTCGGCACAGCAAGTCCGAGCCTGTGGCAGGTCACCATCCTCGTCCCCACCCCGTTCTTGTCTGGGGTGTCGATGCGCTTTCCCGATGGCGTCAGCGCAGCACGGCAACACAGGCCGGTCACCCCGATCTGCCGGGACCTTTGTCCCCACCGCTTGCCAGCACCTCCACGAAGTCTGAGTCCAGGGCACCCGCCACCATGATGAGGAGAAGCTCGTGACGCATGACTTCGGAGTCCACTCGGAGATCGGTCGGCTCCGGCAGGCTCTCCTGCACCGGCCCGGCCTGGAGCTCACCAGGCTCACGCCAGGTAAGTGCCGGGAGCTGCTGTTCGACGACGTGCTCTGGGCCGACAAGGCGCGCGAAGAGCACGACGTGTTCGCGCAGACGCTACGTACCCACGGGGTGCAGGTACACCTGTTCCACACGTTGCTCGCCGAGGCCCTGGCAATCCCGGAGGCGCGCGCTTTCGTCCTCGACCGGCTCTGCACCCCTGAGCTCGTCGGCCCGACCCTCGCTGCGCCGCTCCGCAAGGTCGCCGAGGACGTCGATCCCGACTCCCTCGCCGAGCTGCTCATCGGCGGTGTCACCCGCGCGGACCTGTCGCCACTGCAGGTCCGCAGCCTCCGCTGGCAGACCCTGGAGCTCGACGACTTCGTCCTGGCTCCCCTTCCGAACACCCTCTTCCAGCGCGACAACTCGGCCTGGATCAACGGCGGCGTGACGATCAACCCGATGGCCAAGGCCGCGCGGCAGCGCGAGTCCCTCCACTCCCGGGCGGT
The DNA here is from genome assembly GCA_043732645.1 of Frankiales bacterium. Classification (GTDB taxonomy): domain Bacteria; phylum Actinomycetota; class Actinomycetes; order Mycobacteriales; family SCTD01; genus RYN-111. The sequence goes on along the minus strand of JAYTHM010000264.1, from coordinate 69 downwards.
CTACCGCTTCCACCCGATGTTCGTCGACGCCGTCTTCCCTGTCCTGTACGGCGACGACGACCTGCCGCA
>JAYTHM010000263.1:0-1577 GCA_043732645.1 Frankiales bacterium | reverse complement strand
CGGCCAGCACGGCGTCCCGCAGCGACTTCATCTCAGACTCGGTCCGGGCCTCGACGTTGAGGCGGAGCAGCGGCTCGGTATTGGAGGCCCGGACGTTGAACCACGCCCCGTCGCCCAGGTCGACCGTCAGCCCGTCGAGCTCGTCCATCCCGCCCACGGCCTTGCCGTCGTACGCCGCCTTGATGGCCGCGATCCGGCCGGCCTGGTCGTCGACGGTGGAGTTGATCTCGCCCGACGGGACGTAGCGCTCGTAGGAGGCCAACAGACTGCTCAACGGGACGTCGGTGTGACCGAGGGCCGCGATCGTGTGCAGCGCCGCCAGCATCCCGGAGTCGGCGTTCCAAAAGTCGCGGAAGTAGAAGTGCCCGCTGTGCTCGCCGCCGAAGACCGCGCCGGTGCGGGCCATCTCGGCCTTGATGAACGAGTGGCCGACGCGGGTCCGGACCGCGGTGCCGCCGAGCTCCGCGACGACCTCCGGGACCGACCGGGACGTAATGAGGTTGTGGATGATCGTCGAGCCCGGCTCGCGGGCCAGCTCGCGGGCCGCGATCAGCGCCGTCAACGTCGACGGCGACACGATCTGCCCGCGCTCGTCCACGACGAAGCAGCGGTCGGCGTCGCCGTCGAAGGCCAACCCGAGGTCGGCACTGGCGGCCAGGACAGCCTTCTGCAGGTCGCGCAGGTTCGCCGGGTCGATCGGGTTGGCTTCGTGGTTGGGGAAGGACCCGTCAAGCTCGAAGTAGAGCTCCGTCAGCTCCAGCGGCAGGCCCTTGAACGTCGTCGGGACGGTGTGGCCGCCCATACCGTTGCCGGCGTCGACGACGACCTTCAACGGCCGAATCCCAGCCAGGTCGGGCACGAGCTGCTTCATGTACGCCGCGTAGGCAACCAGCACGTCCTGCTGCGTGATCGTGCCCTGCCGCTCGGAGGTCGGCAGACCCTCGGCGAGGAAGCGCTCGGCGTCCTGACGGATCTGCACGAGGCCGCTTTCCTGCCCGACCGGCTTCGCGCCCGCCAGGCAGAGCTTGATCCCGTTGTACTTCGCCGGGTTGTGCGAGGCGGTGAACATCGCCCCTGGGATGCCCATCGACCCGGCGGCGTAATAGAGCAGGTCGGTGGAGCCGAGCCCGGACTCGACGACGTCGACACCCTGCGAGATCACGCCCTCGGCGAAGGCGGTCCCGAGCGGGACGCCGCTCTCGCGCATGTCGCGTGCGGTGACGATCTTCGTGGCGCCGGTGAAGCGGGCAAACGCCGCGCCGAGCGCGCGCGCGATGTCCGCGTCGAGCTCGTCGGGGACGACACCACGGACGTCGTAGGCCTTGACGATGCGGGAAAGGTCGATCACCTGTCCGACCCTAGTACCGGAGCCGGCCAGCCTGGTCGCGATCAGATGCCCGAAGGGGTCAGACCCGGACCTTCTGCGCCTTGCGCAGCACCGCGGAGACGTCCAGGCCGGTGCCGGCCTCGGTCCACGACTTGTGCTCGCACGCGTGGCAGGAGGCGAAGTCCACGACGGAGCCGTCGGTCAGGGTCATGGTGATGTGCGTGACGCGAGTCCCGGTGCACTGCCTGCA
>JAYTHM010000262.1:0-5537 GCA_043732645.1 Frankiales bacterium | reverse complement strand
TTGCCCACACCTGGTCGGCGGCGCCGCACACGGACTGGTCCTACGATTCAGGCAACATCCCACCCGGAGCCCGTGCCACCTTCCCAGGCTTGCCTCGGGCCGGCAGGTATCCCGTGCTGTGCCTCTACCACGCTGAGATGCCCACGATGACAGGCACAGTCACCGTGCACTAAGGGGCCCTGTTCGACAAGGATCAGGCCCGGAGTCCAGGCGCGTCGCAAGTGGTGGGCTCCGATGTTGTGAGCGTTGAGATACACGACCGGCGGTACTGCTTTAGGCGAATGGGAACTGGTTGCTGACCAGGACCGCTGTTGGCAGTCAGTCATCTGGGCCGACGACGACCGTGTTCAGGCCTCAGGTTCGTCGACACCGCAACCGGTACAACATCTGGGGCATTTCGGGTCCGAGGACCGCTCACACAAGTCAACAGGCTGGGCGAACTGTCGCCGGCTGTCAGGGTGAGGTCAGTGGTGTGGACGGTCGCGTCCGTGTATATGTCGTGGATGCAGTCGGGCTGGTGCCGGCGACCCTCCCTGTGTCTTAGGCGACGGTGACGTTGACCTGATGCAACCCCGTCGCTCCGGAGGGGTAGGTCGGTCGGGGCGTCGTGTCCTGCACGGTTCCCTTTGCGTCGGTTGCCCGGACCTGGATGGTGTGGGTGCCTGGGGTGGCGTTCCAGGTCAGTGCCCACTGCCTCCATAGGGTTCCTGAGACTGCTGTGGAGAGCCTGGCTGGCATCCACGGCCCATTGTCGATCTGGATGTCGACGGTCCCGACGCCGGCTATGGGCGCCCACGCGACTCCAGCGAGCTGGACCGTGCCTGCATGCACGTCCTGGCCGTCGCGGGGGGTGTCGATGCGGCTCGTGACGTGGACGGTGACCGTGGGGGTCCACCCTCGAGTGGCCCAGAAGCCAGGCAGGCCGGTCTTGTCGGAGACGTCGATGGTCTGCAACCACTTTGTTGCTGAGGTGTACCCGTACAGACCCGGCACCACCAGTCGTGCTGGGAACCCGTGCTCGACGGGCAGGGGGTGACCGTTCATACCCACCGCGACCATCGCCGGCCGCCCGTCGAAGGCCGCGTCTGCAGCGAACGACGCGACGAAGCCGTCGACGCTGATTCCGCTGACTCGACCTGCGGTTGTAACGCCCGCTTCAGCGAGCAGGTCAGCGAGCAAGACCCCCTGCCAACGGGCGGTGCCGATGAGGTCTCCACCGACCTCGTTGCTCACGCATCCGATGGTGATGTCGGCCTGCGACGTCGCCCTGGACAGCAGGTCGTCGTAGCCGTAGGTGCGAAGCCGGCGGCCATCCCGCGACACGGTCAGTGTCCAGGTGTTCGGATCAACCCGCGGTGGGCTGAGCGAGGTGTCGATCCGGTAGAAGGAGGCGGTCGGTGTCACCAGCGGCGATGCTCCGATACCGGCGAACTCATCGACTAAGGGCGCCAAAGTTTTCCGCGGCTTGGGCAGCGTTCCAGTGAGTCTGCGCACCAGTGTTGCGGACGGTTCCGTTAGGCGGCGTACCGCCGCCGTCCCTGCGGCCGCCGAGGCTGCCAGCACGACCGACGCGAACAGCAACTGCCGGCGCTGAACGCCCTTCACCACCAGCAGCGCAGCAGCCTGGTCAGCTGACTCCATTCGTGTGAAGCGAGCCTCAGGTTGTCCACTGGCCTGACTGGCCGTGGTCGCCTTATCTGGGTCCAACCCGGGTGGATTGGGTGTTACCCCTACAAGCGGGCGGCCCAGCACATTCAGGACCACCACACCAAGAACAGCAGCGGGCAGAAGCACCAGAAGCTCCCGGGACGTCGACACCGACGCCTGCCCAAGGGTCGCCATAACGGGCAGCAACGCAAGCCCCACGATACCGAACATCGCGGACCGGACATGCCCGCGGACGAAACTGGCACCTACCCGCGCAGCCGCGACAGCAGCCACCGTCAGCACGCAGATCAGCAGGACTGTCTTGTCAGACCTGCCGACCAGCCGGATCAGGGCTTCAGTGACCGAGACGGGCGTCGCACGGATGACGAAATCTCCCAGCACCTGCAACGGCGGCAATGCCCCACCAACCAGGGCACCGCCGACTTGCGCGGCAGACAAGGCGACCGTCCCCGCCGCCAGGCCACAGACAGCACCCGTGACAGTTCGCCCCCGCCCAGGATCGAGATCACGCACATCTGACCCGACCTGAACCCCAGGACGCCGACCAGCACGCCAGTCGGCACGGCCAGTCACGCATCCTCCACAGCAACAGCCGGCTACATGCCAGCGGGTCCCTAGGTGTCATGGGAACACGCGTCAGTGACACATCGCCAACCGAGCAGGTGACAAGCTGATGACACTCCCCGAACACATCCTGCCCGCGCCGTCCCAGCGGACCGTCCCGTCCTTACCCCGTGATGACGTTGGGCGCGGCACCAGAACACCCGCCCCGGCCTCGACCGATGTCGGCGCCATCTCGGATCGAGGAGGTTCCGGTTCGTTGCCCGGTTTGCTCCGTCGTGTGTCCGGTGCCTGGCGGCGGGGGCGGCAGACCGAACGGTGTCACCGACGTTCAGGTCTGGAGCCGGCGAGATCCCGTGGTCCGGCGCTGGCCTGGCTAGTGGAGCTCGCCTTGGCTAGGGCCACGCTCGCCTAGGGAGTGTGGCTAGGCGCGGGCCGTCCGAATGTCGCTACCACCCGTGCCAGGGAGGACTAGTGGTGGAAGCCGGTTGGGCCGATGCCGAGACCGGGGCCGGTGGCGACGTGCAACTGCTGCAGGGCTGCGCGCAGGTCCTCAAGCAATAGCGCGGCGAGGTCGTGGCTGAAGCCGTTACGGCACTGCTCGAGACACGCTATCGGCTCCGCGTGGAGGCACCCAGTCAGGACGGCAGTCCGGCTGCACCACAGCGCCGACCGCAGACGAGGTGAGGTGAGGGCCGGGTGCTTGCCGGGCGCTGAGAAGCACTCCACGACGGACCGGGTGCTGCTGTGCATTCGCTTGACTCTCTTTGATCCTTCCCGGGGACAACCTGCGACTGCGGCCAGTGAGATCACGCAGAGCCGCTGCTATAGATTGATGAGTCCAGCCAGCGTGGGTTGCCGTCATGGGGCCATGTACGCGTCGGCATCCTTCAGGGAGATCACGTGCCGCACCCCTTACGGCCGGTACCCGTGACCACTCGACTCCTTACCGGCTGGGGCGGCACGGCCGCGACCTCAGCACAGGTCGTCCGTCCCACCAGGCACGAGGAGGTCCTGGACCTGCTCACCGCTGATCTCGCTCGTGGGCTCGTCGCCCGCGGTCTCGCCCGCTCCTACGGCGACGCTGCGCAGAACTCCGGCGGCCAGGTCCTCGACATGACAGCCCTGGACGGCATCGAGTCGATCGACCTCGTGGCCGGCCAGGTCACCGTGGGCGCCGGACTGAGCCTCGATCGGCTGCTGTCGGTCATTGTGCCGCTTGGCTGGTTTGTCGCAGTCACCCCCGGAACGCGGTTCGTCACAGTCGGAGGCGCTATCGCCTCCGACGTCCATGGCAAGAACCATCACGTCGACGGTGGTTTCTGCCAGTGGGTTGAGTCATTTACTCTCGTCACACCCACGGGCTCGCGGGAGGTCACCGCGACCTCGGACCGGGACGTGTTCTGGGCGACCGCCGGGGGCATGGGCCTCACCGGGGTCATCACCCGAGCAACGCTGCGGCTGGTCCCCGTGGAGACGTCGAAGATGCTCGTTCGCACCGAGCAGATCGCCGATCTGGACGGTGCACTCGAGCGGATGAGCAGCGACGAGGGCCGCTACTCGGTCGCCTGGATCGACCTGCTTGCGCGAGGAGCGGCAACCGGCCGGTCGGTTTTGATGACTGGCGACCACGCGCCACTCGCCGCGCTTCCCGCCAAGCGCCGCGCCGCACCTTTGGCCTACGCCCCCTCGCCGCGGTTCAGCGCCCCGCCGTGGGTCCCCTCGGGAATGCTGAACGCCCACACGGTCCGGGCCTTCAACGAGCTTTGGTTCCGCAAGAGCCCGACGCTCCACGAGGGCCTCGAGAGCATCCCGACCTTCTTCCACCCGCTAGATGGCATCCAGCACTGGAACCGCATCTACGGCAAACGTGGGTTCCTGCAGTACCAGTTCGTCGTGCCGCACGAGGCCGACCAAATGCTGCGTGACGCGGTCAGCGCCTTCTCGGCCGCGCAGGTCCCCAGCTTCCTGGCGGTCCTCAAACGGCTGGGTCCCCAGCCAGGTTTGCTCTCCTTCCCCTTTGCCGGCTGGACGCTCGCCCTCGACGTACCCCAGTCAACCCCGGGTCTCGCCGCGCTCCTGACGAGTCTCGACCAACGGGTGGCCGAGGCCGGTGGCCGGGTCTACCTGAGCAAGGACTCCCGACTGCGGCCCGAACTGCTCGCAATCATGTACCCGGAGTTGCCGCGCTGGCAGGAGATCCAGTCCCGGCTCGACCCCAAGGGAATTTTCCGCTCCGACCTGTCGCGGCGCCTACCGCTGCTCCCCTCCTAACGAAGGACGATCACCCGTGTACGACGCTCTTGGCAGCGCCTCCAACGTTCTCGTGCTCGGCGGTAGCTCCGACATCGGAGTCGCCATCGCCCAAGCGCTCGCTTCGCGGGGCGCCGGCCAGGTCGTCCTGGCTGGCCGTAGCCCGGACGCTCTGTCCGCAGCAGCAGAGAGCGTTAGTGCTGTCGGCGCGAAGGCAACGACGGCGCGCTTTGACGCCGACGACGCCGAAAGCCACCCCGCATTTCTCACCGGGGTAGTCGAGCAGCACGGGGACCTCGACGTGGTCGTGGTCGCCTTCGGCGTCCTCGGCGATCAGGAACTCACGGAGCACGACGCGGCAGCAGCCGTCGCGACGGTCCGTACGAACTTCCTCGGAGCCGTCAGCGCCCTGACCCTGGTCGCCGAGCAGATGAAGCGACAGGGGCACGGCCGTATCGTCGTGCTGTCCTCGGTGGCAGGCGAGAAGGTGCGCCGCTCGAACTATGTGTACGGGTCGAGCAAAGCCGGGCTCGACGGCTTCGCCCTCGGCCTCGGCGAGGCCCTCCGCGGCACCGGAGTGAGCCTGCTGGTCGTCCGCCCCGGCTTCGTGGTGTCGTCCATGACCGAGGGCCGGCCGAAGGCGCCAGCGTCAACGACACCCGAGGCGGTCGCCACCGCCACGCTCAAGGGGCTGGACAAGGGCGCGGCCGTGATCTGGGTGCCAGGGCGGCTCAGGCTGGTGATGAGCGTGCTCCGGCACGTTCCGCGCGGCCTCTTCCGGCACCTCCCAGTGTGAGCTCACCAGATCCGGCGCCTCGGCCGACTCGACGGCGCTTCACTGGGGGTACAAGGCCGCGATCGTGGCCGAGCACGATGGTTGCACCAACGCCGGCGAGAAGGGTGCGCTGCTGTGCCGGGAAGGCCTTTACTCCTCGCACCTCACCCAGTGGCGCCGAGCCAGCGCTAGTGGCTCACTGGCCGGTCTGACCGGCACACTGCGATCGACCAAGCGCACCCCCGACCAGGTCGAGCTGGACAAACTCAGGCGCCGCAAT
>JAYTHM010000261.1:0-5543 GCA_043732645.1 Frankiales bacterium | reverse complement strand
ACTCGACCCCGTCGATCACGGTCGAGTTCTCGACCCCGAACATGGCTGCCCATACCGTGGCGTTGCGCACGCCGTTCCCCGCTCTATGTTTCGGACCTTAGACAGCCCAAAACCTAGACAAGAACGGCGTGCTGCACGTTCAGCCCATCAAGAACGACCCACGGGAACGACAGGAGAGCCACAAAGATCCATAGATGCCGCCGGTGCCCAACACCACCTGAGCAATCCAAGCTGCCAATACGCCCCCGCCACTCCTGAGCAGCCCCTCCACACGCCAGGGTAAGGAGCTCAACAGTTACGGTGGAGGATACATAGGACGGCGGTTTCTGAACACCTGAAGCGGGATGGGACCACGCATAGACAATGAAAGAGCCCGACGATTTGGTCGTCGGGAATTTGGCGAGTCACCCATCAGCTTTTCATGCTCTGCTCAGTTCACACGCAGATCCTTGATCCGCTTCGCCTCCACCGAGGTCAGACCAGGCTCCCCACCCGCGTCGATGTCGGACTTCTTGACCCAGGTCCGCAGCGACTCGACCCCACAGCCGATCTGGTGCGCGACCCGACCGATCGTCCCGTGCGTGGTCCCGAGCTTCTTACGGAGCTGCGGCACCAGCCGGACCGCCCTGGGCTTGTCCTGCGGTGAGTACCGACGCGCAGTCGGCCGCGCAGATGCTCCTTCGATTCCCATGGCCCCATCCGCAGTTCCCAAGGTCCCAGAGCTTCCAAGCAACCCAGGGCGGTTCAGTGACGCCGGTTGCCGGATAGGGCAGGATGCATTTGGTTCGGCCGCGCCCCGGCCGCAAATGGTCGAGGAGGCCCTGTGGTCGTGTCGCGAGAGTTCAACTACGACGGAGTGAGCGGTCGGCGCGCCGCCCGCAGCTGGTCCGACCCGCAGGTCGACCCGACCCACGTCGTGCTGCTTGCTCACGGCTACGGGGAGCACATCGGGCGCTACCAGCACGTCGCAGAGGCGCTCGTCGCCAACGGGGCCGCGGTCTACGGCGTCGACCACGTCGGCCACGGCCGGAGCGAGGGCGAGCGAGTGCTGTTGTTGGACCTCGAGGAGGTGGTCTTGGACGTCCACCAGCTCGACGAGATCGCGCGCGCCGAGCACCCGGACCTGCCGGTTGCGCTGATCGGGCACAGCATGGGGGGCTTGATCGGCGCCCGCTACCTGCAGCGGTATGGCAAGACCCTTGCAACCGCGGTCCTGTCGGGCCCGGTCATTGGCGAGTCTACCGTCGCTCACGCGCTGCTTACCCTAGATGAAATGCCTGACGAGCCGCTGGATGTCGCGGTGCTGTCGCGCGACGACGCGGTCGGGCGGGCCTATTCCGACGACCCGCTGGTCTGGCACGGCCCGTTCAAGCGGCCGACCGTCGAGGCGATGGCCCGAGGGGCCGAGGCGGTGCAGCGCGGCCCCTCTGTAGGCCGGCTCCCGCTGTTGTGGATCCACGGCGTGGACGATGCCCTCGTGCCGCTCGAGAACAGCCGCAGCGGCATCGAGCACCTCAAGGGCGACGTCTTCGAACAACGTCTCTACGAGGGAGCCCGGCACGAGGTGTTCAACGAAACCAACAACGCCGAAGTCCTGGCCGACGTCACGGACTTCCTCAACCGGACTCTGGCGACGGCTCCGGCCCGCGGCTGACCATCGAGGTCAGCCGCACCCGGTCGCTGCGGACCCACACCTCGGACAGCTCCACCGCACGGCCGTCCTCGAGGTAGGTGACCTGCTCGAAGTACTGCAGCGGCGTGCCCACTACGACTTCGAGCCGCTCGGCCATCTCCGGTTCGGCGGCGCGCGCCTCGAAGGTGCGGCGACCCGCGGCGATCCGTTGACCGACGGCGGTTTCGATCAGGGTGTAAAGCGACTGCGAGGCCAGCTGGCGATCGTCCAACTCGGGCACCAGGTCGCGACGGACGTAGTTGACGAAAGACGCAACCGGGCTGTCCTCCGCGCGTCGCACCCGCTCCAACCGGATCAGGGCCGGACCGGGCGCGGCCAGTTCCAGCAGCGTGAGCATGCGCGCCGTCGGCCGCACCACCTCACTGGACAGCACCTCAGTGTCGGCGCGGATGCCGTGGCTGATCATGGCATCGGCCAGCGACAGCAGCTCGTGCTCCACCGGACCCCGGAACCCCCGCGAGGTGACGAACGTGCCACGGCCCTGCACCTGGATGAGCAGGCCCTCGTCGACGAGCGCCCTGACGGCCTTGCGCAGCGTCCCGCGCGCGACGCCCAGCTCCTTGGCCAGTTGCAGCTCCGGAAGCAACCGATGATGGGGGGGCCAGGTGAGGGTGGTCACGAGTTCGCGCAGCCGACTGGAGATCTGGACATGAAGCGGATCCGGGGCGTCACGCTGCAGGACCGAGCTCAGCGCAGGGCCCGCCAGCTGCTCCGGGTCAGCCGGAGTCACGGTCCGGGTCGATGACGTCGATGACGTCGATGCCGCCGAGATAGGCATCGGCCACACGGACCCCACTCAGCAGCTCACTTACCGGGCCCGAGTCGCGCACCTGGCCGTGCGCCAGCACCCAGGCATTGGCGCACAACGACTGGACGAGCTTGACGTTCTGCTCGACGAGCAGCACCGCCGTACCGTCGGCCGCGACCTGCTGGAGCAGCACCCGGACCTCTTCGATGGCCACGGGGGACAGCCCGCTGGACGGCTCGTCGAGTAGCAGCACCGTGGGGTGCGACATCAGGGCCCGCGCGATCGCGACGGTCTGCTGCTGGCCGCCGCTCAGGCCGCCCGCCAGCTCGCCACGGCGCTCGCCCACCCACGGGAACCGCTCGTAGGCCTCGGCCAGCCGGGCCTGCTCGATCGACCGTCCCCGTCCGAAGGCACCGAGCAGTAGGTTGTCCTGGATGCTCATGTTCGGGAACAGCCGGCGGTTCTCCGGGCACAGCGCGAGTCCCGCCTTGACCAGCTCGACGGTGCTGGCGGCGCTGACATCCCTGCCGTCAAGCACTATCCGCCCGGCGACGCGCGGGACGCGGCCGCAGATGCCCAACAGCGTCGTGGTCTTGCCGGCCCCGTTCGCCCCGAGCACGCCCGTGACCTTGCCCGCGGGCACCTCCAGGCTGACCCCCCGGACCGCGGTGGTGAGACCGAACCGGACGGTGAGGTTTTCGACCGTCAATGCCGCCATCGCGTCACGATCCCAGGTAGGAGGCAATGACGGCCTCGTCGGCGCGCACTTGCGCGGGGGTTCCTGTGGCGAGCACCTTGCCGGAGGCCATGACGATGACCTCGTCGGCCAGCGGCATGAGGAAGTGCATGTTGTGGTCCACCACCACCACTCCGACGCCGAGCTCGGTCCGGATTCGCCGGACGGCGTTGGCCAGCGCAGCCGCCTCGGAGGTGTCCATCCCCACCGCTGGCTCGTCGAGCAGAAGCACCCGGGGGCCGGTGGTGAGCGCAACCGCAATCATCGCCATCCGCTGGGCGGCGCTGGTGAGGCTCGCACATGGCAGGTCGAGCAGGCCGTTCAGACCGAGCAGCTCGGGGACCACGTCCTCGCCGTAGCCTTGCCGCTCGCGTGGTCGCTCACCGCCAGCTAGCCGCAGCGCATTGCGCAGCGTCCAGGTGGGGAACAGCCGAGTCGTCTGGAAGGTCCGGGCGATCCCTCCGTGGACAGTGCGGTGAGCGCCCTTGCCCGCAACCGGTCGGCCGTCGAGGAGAACGCTGCCTTCCGTCGGGTCGTGAGTGCCAGCCAGCACCCCGAGCAGGGTGGTCTTGCCCGAGCCGTTCGGTCCGATCAGCCCCAGCACTTGGTCACTGCCCAGGGTGAACGACACCCCGTCGACAGCGCGGACCCCGCCGTACCTCTTGACGACCTCACGGGCCTCCAGCAGGGTGGTCATAGGGCGACTCCCTCATGCGGGGCAGGAGCGGTGCGGCGTTCCCCGCCGCGGACGCGGTCCCAGACCAGGTCGACGCCGCCGAGAATCCCGCCAGGCACAACCAGGGTGACGCCGATGAAGATGACGCCCACCCCGATCTGGCTGACTCCCGGACCGAGGTCGAGCAGCTGCGGCAGGCCGACAACCACCAGGCTGCCGACCAAAGGGGTGAGTAACCGGCCGTAGCCGCCCAGTCCGACGGCGACGAACATTAGGAAGCTCTGGCCGAAAGTGAACTGGGTCGGGGCGATGACGCCGTTGTACTGCGCCAGCAGTACGCCGGCCCAGGCGGCAAAACTGGCGGACACCACGAGGGCGAGCAGCTTGGTGCGGGCGGTCGGCACACCGACATGGTCGGCGAGGTCTTCGTCCTCCCGGATCGCCAACAGCCGGGTGCCGAAGCGAGTGCGGGTAACCAGGTAGAACAGCGCGAAGCCGATGGACACCGAGGCAGCCAGCAGCCGCAACGTGGTGGTGGGCGCGAAACCCAGGTCGACCGGCCGACCGTTCGGTCCGCCGGTGAGCGACGTGGCGTTGTTGAACACCAGCGTCACCACGGCGCCGAAGAACAGTGTGCCGATGGCGAAGTACTGACCGCGGGTGCGGGCGAACACCAGCGAGACGACGAGCCCTACCCCCGTGACCGCCGCCACGGCCAGCAGCGCCGCCAGCGCCATTGGCATGCCGTCATGCAGAAAGATGGTCGACAGGTAGGCGCCGCCGCCGTAGAAGGACGCCTGCGCCAGGCTCGGGTAGCCACCGAGGCCCTGCACGATGTTCAGACCCGTCACCGACACTGTCCACAGCGCGACGAGCAGCGCCACCTGTCCCTTGTTGCCTTGCAGGTTCGTGAGCAGGTAGTACGCCACCAACCCGATCAGCGCAATGCCGGCGAGCGAGGCGCCGTGCCGGGCCCCCCTCACGCGACCCTGCGGGCAGTCGTCGTGAGCAGCCCGGTAGGCCTCGCGACGAGGATGACCACGAGGGCGAGGAAGCCGAACGCGCTCTGGTACGACGAGCTGATGTAGGCCGATCCGAGGCTCTCGACGACACCCAGGACCAGCCCGCCCACGACCGCTCCCCCCACGCTGCCGAGCCCACCGAGCACGACGACCACGAACGCGCTGAGCAGGATCTCGTCGGCCATGTACGGCGAGACCTGGAAGGTCGGCGCGTAGGCCACCGCCGCGACCCCGCCGAGCAGCCCCGCAATGAGGAACGCCAGCGTGTACTGCCGCTGCATCGGGATGCCGAGCATGGCCGCCGCCTCGCGGTCCTGCGCGACTGCCCGGACCGCCCGGCCGAGCGACGTCCTGGCGAGCAGGGTGGACAGCGCCAGCAGCGAGACGACCGCGATGACGATCAGGGCCACCTTGACGCCCGAGAGCGACACGCCGCCGAGCCGCAGGATCGAAGTGTCATACGGCGTGTCGATCGCTTTGCCCTCCCCGCCGTAGATGCGCAGCGCGACGTTCTGCAGGATGAGCAGCAATCCGAGTGCCACGGCGGGCGCCGCGGCCGGGTTGTTGCGGACCCACCGGTAGGCGAACAGCTCGGTGAGGACCGACAGCAGGCCACCGGTGAGGATCCCGATGACGGCGGCCAGCACGAACGGGACTCCGTGCTGGCG
>JAYTHM010000260.1:0-1582 GCA_043732645.1 Frankiales bacterium | reverse complement strand
GGCCAGGCCCGAAGGGATCTGGGGGATCTGGGGGATGTCTTAAGCCAGAAGGACGAGGTCGTCGCGGTGGACGACCTCGCGCAGCCCGGACTCGCGGGTGGAGCGGCCCAGCAGCGCGGGCAGCTCGGCCGCGTCATAAGCCACCAGTCCCCGCGCGACGGCGACCCCCGCCAGGGAGACCAGCTCGACAGGGTCACCAGCCACGAAGGACCCCACGACCGAGACGACACCCGCCGGCAGGAGCGACAGCCGGCGCTCCACGACCGCTCGCACCGCCCCGTCGTCGAGGACAAGCTGGCCCCGAGGCGTGGAGGCGTGCGCCAGCCACAGCAGACGGGCGGAGGTACGGACCCCGGTGGGTGCGAAGAACGTCCCGCCGACGCCGAGCAGCAGGTCCGCGACCGAAGAGGCCGACCCGAGCAGGACAGGGATGCCGGCCGAGGTCGCAAGGGCTGCAGCCTGGACCTTCGAGGCCATCCCGCCGGTGCCTACCGACGAGCCGCTACCTCCGATCCTCACGTCAGCTAGGTCCGACGGTCTGATGACCGTCGGGAGCAGCGCGGCGCCAGGGGAACGGGGGTCACCGTCGTACAGGCCGTCGACGTCTGACAGCAGGACGAGGGCATCAGCGCGGACCAGGTGGGCGACGAGGGCGGCCAGGCGGTCGTTGTCGCCGAAGCGGATCTCGTCGGTCGCGACCGCGTCGTTCTCGTTGACGACGGGGACGACCCCCAGGGCCAGCAGCCGGTCGAGGGTGGTCTGCGCGTTGCGGTAATGGGAGCGGCGTACGACGTCGTCGGCGGTGAGCAGGACCTGCCCGACGGTGCGGCCATGCCGGCCGAAGGCGAGCGAGTAGGCGTGCACGAGCTCGGCCTGCCCGACGGAGGCAGCGGCCTGCTGGGTGGCGAGGTCGCGCGGGCGACGGGACAGCCCGAGCGGCGCGAGCCCCGCGGCGATGGCACCGGAGGAGACCAGGACGACCCCGGGCCGTGCGACCAACGCCAGGACGAGGGCATCGAGGTGGGATACGTCAAGCCCACCCGCAGCGGTCGTCAACGACGACGAGCCGACCTTGACGACGATCCGCCCGGCCTTGGCCACCGCCTCCCTGGTCACGAGCGGCAGCCTAGGACTCGTCGTCGCCCGGGACCTCGAAGTGGATCCCGAGCCGCTCGGCACGGCGGATGTCCTTCTCCATCCGGCGCTGGCCGGCCCGCGGACGCGAGTGGTCCTCAAAACGCGAGTCGACACCGCGCATGCCGGACGCGAACTCCTCCAGCAGCGTCGGCTGCCAGTCGAAGACGACCTCGCCGATCTGCACGGCCACACCAGGCTCGGCGCCGGCCTCGGCCAGGGCCTTCTCGACCCCGAGCCGCGCGAGCCGGTCGGCCAGGTAGCCCACGGCCTCCTCGTTGTTGAAGTCGGTCTGCAGGATCCAGCGCTCCGGCTTGGTCCCGCGTACGACGTAGACGTCGTCTTCGAGCGCGACCGTGAACCCGAGGTCGTCGACGGCGGTCGGACGCAGCACGATCCGGGTGGCCCGCTCGACCGGCTGGGCCGCGCGGAAGGCCTTGATCTTCTC
>JAYTHM010000259.1:0-1584 GCA_043732645.1 Frankiales bacterium | reverse complement strand
GGATGGCCGCCTACAAGTACCCGCGGTCGATCGAGGTGGTCGACGAGCTGCCCAAGACGGTCACCGGCAAGATCCTGCGCCGCGAGCTCCGCGAGTAGCCGACTGCACCCGTCACAGCCGCAGCAAGCTGCGGCTGTGACGGGTGCAGCGCGGCAGATGCTCCATCGTCCGGATCAGCGACAACACGGGACGTGCGACGTGTTCACGCGAGGTGGGCCGCGGTGGCGTTGAGGGCCGCCCAAAAAGCCACAGTGCGCCGAACCGGCCCTGTCGGCCAACGGCCAGGCGAGTGGCGCGACGCGGCAGAAGCGGACGTTGCGCAGGTTCGCCGTTGGCGACCTCCACCAGCGGCGGCAGCTCGCCGGCTCAGCTGTCTGGGAGCTCGGCGAACGCCTTCTTGGTGCTCCGGTACCAGCCGATCCCCTTGAGGGGGTGCTTCCAACGGGCCTTCATGTCGTTGTGCGCCCCCTGGTGGGCGGTGCCACCATCGGCGATGGCCGCCTTGAGGTGCGCGTCCTGGGCTTTGATGATCTCGTCCGCGGTCGAGCCCGCAAGGGCGAGGTCGCAAGGACCGCCGAGCTGCCTGCAGGTCATGGTCTTCATGGGTTGGTCCCTTTCCGAGTCGAGGATCAGCCCTGCTGGATGCGGACGAGGTTGCCGGAGGGATCCCGGACGGCGCAGTCGCGCACGCCCCAGAACTGGTCCTTGGGCTCCTCGAGGATCTCGGCGCCGGAGGCGCGGACCTTTTCGAAGGTCGCGTCGAGGTCGTCGGAGCGGAAGATCGCGGCCTGCAGCGCGCCCTTGGTGACGAGGGCCAGCAGCGCGTCGCCCTCCGTCTCGGATCGACCTCCGTGTGGCTGCGACAGAACAATGTCGACGTCCTGCCCTGGAGCACCGAGGGTGACCCAGCGGAAGCCGCCGTTGGACACGTCTCTGCGGACCTCTAGGTCGAGGGCGTCACGGTAGAAGCTGAGCGCCGCATCGGGGTCATGGACCGGAATGAACATCGCGGACACGAGATTGGCCATGCGCTGACTCTATGAGCGGCCGGCCGCGGGGTGCTTCTCCGATCCTGCTCGACTCAGACCAGTGCAGGCTTGCGCCGTGGCCTGGTGACGAAGCTGCTCACGCACGACGGAAGCGCCTCCAGGCCGCTGTGGTCGTGCGCCCGGTACTGAGACGGCGATTGCCCGACGACCTCGGTGAACCGCGAGCTGAACGATCCGAGGGAAGTGCAACCCACCGCGAAGCAGGTATCGGTCACCGACATCCCCTGCCGCAGGAACGCCTTGGCCCGCTCGATACGGCGGGTCAGGAGATATGTGTACGGCGTCTCGCCGTAGGCAGCGCGGAAGGCGCGGGAGAAGTGCGCGGACGACATCAGTGCGACCTGCGCCAAAGCCGTGACACTCAGCGGCTGCGCGTATTCGCGGTCCATGAAGTCACGGGCTCTGCGCAGGTGGGCGAGGTCAGCAAGCTTCTCCGGCCTCATCCGAGCGACGATACGCGCTGATCAAACCCAGAAGTTCTGGCGACCAGCAAGCTTCGATCTACTGTCGAACACAAGGCGAGAATCGCTGGTAG
>JAYTHM010000258.1:0-1588 GCA_043732645.1 Frankiales bacterium | reverse complement strand
GCATGGACCGGGCTCGCGCCGACTACATGGGGATGCTCGGCACGGTCATGAACTGTCTGGCACTGCAGGACCTGCTCGAGCAGGCCGGTACGCCGACGCGGGTCCAGACCGCCATCGCGATGGGACAGGTCGCCGAGCCCTACATTCCGCGGCGCGCGGTCCGTCACCTCGAGAAGGGCCGAGTGGTCATCTTCGGTGCCGGCGCCGGGATGCCGTATTTCTCCACCGACACCGTCTCCGCGCAACGGGCCCTGGAGATCGGCTGCGAGGTACTGCTGATGGCCAAGAGCGTCGACGGGGTCTACGACGCTGACCCACGGACCAACCTCGACGCAAAGCGGTACGACGCGGTGTCCTACGACGAGGTCCTTGCCAAGGGGCTCAACGTCGCCGACGCCGCTGCCTTCAGCCTCTGCCGGGACAACAAGCTGCCGATTGTGGTGTTCGACCTGCTGCGGGACGGCAACATCAAAAGGGCCGTCAACGGTGAGAGAATCGGCACCCTCGTCAACGAAGCAGGAGCTTGAGCAGATGATCGACGAAAGCCTGTTCGAAGCTGAGGAGCGCATGGAGAAGGCCGTCGAGGTGGCCAAGGAGGACTTCGGGGGCATCCGGACCGGACGCGCCACCCAGCAGATGTTCTCCAAGATCGTGGTTGAGTACTACGAGACCATGACGCCCATCATCCAGCTGGCCAGCCTGACGGTGCCCGAGCCGCGGATGGCGGTCATCACGCCGTACGACAAGTCGTCTTTGGGGGTCATCGAGCGGGCGATCCGCGACTCCGACCTGGGGGTCAACCCGACGAACGACGGCACGATCATCCGGATCTCGTTCCCGCAGCTGACCGAGGAGCGCCGCAAGGAGTTCATCAAGGTCGCGCGCAGCAAGGCCGAGGACGCGAAGGTGTCGATGCGCAACATCCGTCGCAAGGCCAAGGACGAGCTCGAGAAGCTCAAGAAGGACGGCGACGCCGGTGAGGACGATGTCGACCGCGCTGAGAAGGAGCTCGAGAAGTTGACGACCGCGTTCGTCAACCGCATCGACGAGCTGTTGCGCCACAAGGAAGCGGAGCTGCTCGAGGTCTGATGGCGGCGCTCGAGACCGACTCCATGGGGCGCTCCCCCGAGCCATCGAGCACGGGCCCAGCCGACGCGGACCCGCCGAAGCGGTCCGCGGGACGCAACTTGCCCGCGGCGATCGCGGTCGGGCTCAGTCTCGGGGGACTGATCCTCGCGACGGTCTTCTCGCCGTACCGATGGACCTTCGTCGTGCTCCTGGCCTTGGCCGGGGTGCTGGGCACGACCGAGATCGTCAAGGCGCTGCGGACCCTCGGCGCGCGGCCGCCGTTGGCGCCGCTGGTCGTTGGTGGGGCGGCCAGCATCGTTGTCGCGTATCGGTACGGCTCGTCCGAGCTGTTCCTCGGCCTGGCCCTGACGGTGTTGGGCTGCCTGCTCTGGCGGCTCGCCGACCCCGTCGAGGGCCTGGTGCGCGACGTGACCGCGGCCGTGTTCACCGCCACCTACGTGCCGTTCCTGCTGGGCTTCGCCGCGCTGCTCGCGGTCCCGGCCGACGGCCCGCGAAGGAT
>JAYTHM010000257.1:0-1589 GCA_043732645.1 Frankiales bacterium | reverse complement strand
GCGACTGCAACCCCGGGTCCTGCTACACCAGCTCGCTGGGGTTCTGCCTCGCGCTCGCGGTGCGCGACATGGGCATGACCCCGGCGGAGGCGCTGTGGGCGACGACCGCTGGCGGTGCGAGGGCCCTGGGTCGCACGGACGTGGGGACGCTCGAGGTCGGGTCCCGCGCGGACCTGCAGGTCCTCGCCGCACCCTCTTACGTCCACCTTGCCTATCGTCCCGGCGTACCGCTGGTGGACCAGACCTGGATCGACGGGGAACGCGTCTTCACACGTCACTGACTTCGGCCGCGGGTCTGCTCAGGAAGGGAGCGTGGCTGTGAAGACTTCCTCCCGCAGACCCAGGTCGATCACGTACTGGCGGCGGTCGGTCCAGACCGGGTGCACGACGCCATTGCCAGCTGCCAGGCCCTCGTAGTCGCCGTACTGGTTGCCAGAGTCCACGCTCGGGGAGCAGCAGCTCTCGTCGGTGGATGCCGTGGCGACGGGCGTAGCGATCAAACCACCACCAACCTTGCCACCGACCTTGCCACCGACCTTGCCGCGTGCCAGCGTGAGGCGGGTGGCTGTCGCACCGTGGGTGCCGGTGTCGTAGTAGGAGACGTCCAGCGCTCCGGTGGACTGGTCGACGGCGAGCCACTGGTTGAACTGGTCGCCACCGGTCGGGACCGGGGTGGACGACCAGGTCACGCCGCCGTCGGTGGAGGCGGCGACGTACACGCTCGTGGAAGCGCTCGAGCCGTTGGTGTAGCCGCACATCAGGGTTGCCTTGTACGAGCCGCAGGAGGGGTAGACAAGCGCAGCGCGCGTTGCCTGGGCGGCCACAGCGAAGTCGAAGCCGTTCACCTCGGCCACGGTATGCCGGCCCGAGAACGTTGTGCCGCCGTCCGTCGACGACAGGTCGACGATCGCTCCGTGGGCGTAGTCCTGCCAGGCCACGTGCAGGACACCGGCATCGGTGACGTAGGGATCGGCACCGATGCCGCCTGTCTTGCCGGTGAAGTCCCCGCTCACGGCGACGGGTGCTGCGAAGGTCATTCCCCCGTTGTCAGAGGAGGACAGGACGACGTTGTTGCCATTTTTGTCCGAGGAGCTGTTGCCGGTCGCGTTGTCCCAGGCGAGGTAGACCCGGTCGTGATGGGCGGTGCTGGCGTCGATGGTGATCATGGGCTTGTCATTGAACTGAGCAGATCCGGTCCGCGGCGCGAAATAAGTGCTCTGCCAGTGCTGGCCGTTATCGGAAGAGCGGGCCACCGCCATCTCGGTGCCGTTGATCGAGCCGCCGGCGGAGAAGAACACCACGATGTAGCCGTAGTAGGCGCTGCCCTTCGAGTCGAAGGCGATCGTTGGATCGGAACCAAAATCGAAGCCCCCGCTGGTGAGCGGAGGGGGCAGCGGGAGGTCGGTGCCGGTGAAGGTGCTCCCCCCATCGGTCGAGGCCATCGCCCTCATGGGCAGCCGTTGGATCTCGTTGCTGCCGGCGATGACGATGCTGCCGTTGGAGCTGGTCGCGATGAACGTCTCGCTCTGCGACCCGCACTCGTGGCTAGCGTCGACGTTGTTGCCGTAGGCCAGCTGGCCCATGGCACT
>JAYTHM010000256.1:0-1592 GCA_043732645.1 Frankiales bacterium | reverse complement strand
ATGCTCCTACTGTCAACTGAGGGCTTCTCGAGGTAGTGCTGCGTAGACCTCGCGCGCGACGTAGCGCTTGAGGCAACGCATGATCTCGGCCTTGGACTTGCCTTCAGCGGTGCGCTTGGCGACGTAGTCGTGGGTGCGTTGGTCGCAGCCGAGGCGCACGAAAACGATCCTCCAGAGTGCGGCGTTGGCTTGGCGGTCGCCGCCTCGGTTGAGGCGATGCCGGTTGGTCTTGCCGCTGCTGGCGGGGATGGGGTTGCTTCCACACAGGGCTGCAAAGGCGCTCTCGCTATTGAGTCGGTCGGGGTTGTCGCCCGCGGCCACGAGCAGAGCCGACGCGCTGTCGGGTCCGACAGCCTTGATCGCAACGAGGTCCGGCGCCACAGCCTTGGTGATGCGACGCAGTCGAGCAGTGACGTCCTTGAGCTGCTGGTCAAGGTTCAGCACGCGCTGGGCGAGGTCTCGCAGGGCGAGTCTTATCACCGCCGGCAGGCTGTCGTCGTCCGCGCGGATTCGGAACGCTGCGCAGGTCGCGAGCCGTTCACGCCGCGGCAGCGGCATGAGGCGAGCACGGAGTTCTTCGGGGGCAGTGACGAGCAGGTTGTGGATCTGGTTCAGCGCCTGCGTCCGAGACTTATTTGCGCTGCGCTGCACGGCTTTGAGGGCACGCAGTGCTTCCACTGGGCCGTCGTGGCTCTTTGGCTTTCCTGCGGCCTCACCAGATTGGACGGCGCGGGCCGCGGCGATGGCGTCGATGACGTCGGTCTTGCCGTACCTGCGGCGGAGCTGCCGGTTCGGGCGGGCGACTTCGATGACCTGCTCGCCCACGCGACTGAGATGGCGGGCGAGGGCGGACCCGTAGCTGCCGGTCCCTTCGACCCCGATTTTGTCGAGCTGTCCGAACGTCTGCAGCCAGCCGTGCAGTTGCCGGTATCCGGCCGGGGTGGTGGGGAACGACTGAGTGCCCAGCACCCGCCCGAGCTGGTCCAGGGCCGCTGCGACGTGCAGGTCCAGATGGGTGTCGACACCGCCGGTGACGATAACGCCGGGAAGTGCGATGGTGGTCATGTCCGTCCTTCTTGTTGAGGGAAAGGGCGGGCACGGCTTGTGCTGAAGGTCGGACAGGACAGGGACGGGCCTGTGACAGCAGGCTCCTACTAGGTCACTTCCACCAGCGGCCGAGCCAAGGTGTCTCCCGCCCGGTCGACGGATCGCTTACAAGGCAGCAGGATCGCGCCGGTCGTTATCAGAGTCAGGCCGGGCGGGAGAACACTGCAGATTCAACATCCCTGTCGTTCTCCACTGACAGCGTGCGTGCCGAGAGGCCATCTGAAGGTCAATGCACCCGGGTGCCTTCGGTTGGATCAACGGGCGACTGACTGGTGGGTTGCGATGGGAGTCGCCTCGTAAGTGTCCCACCACACCCACAAACCTGGCGGCAAAGATCGCGCCCGCAACCGCGGCCGGCCGACCAGCGGACGTTCATCCGAGCCGCACGTAGTCCGATTATCCAGTAGCGGCTCCGGACTGCTCCAGGTAGCAGGCTATGAAGAGGTCGTCGACGTACTCGTCACGTAGCAAGAACTCGCGGCGCA
>JAYTHM010000255.1:0-16463 GCA_043732645.1 Frankiales bacterium | reverse complement strand
TCAAAGGCGCCCTTGTAGCCGTGCCGCTGCATCGCTGCGATCCAGCGCGGGTTGACGACCCGGGCCCGGAACACCCGGTGGGTCTCCTCCTGCAGGGTGCGGGTCCTGACCGTGTCTGGGATGGCCGAGTCACCGACGTAGGCCGCGGGCGACTCACCTGTCAGGGCGCGGACGGCCGCGACCATCCCGCCGTGGTACTGGAAGTAGTCGTCGGAGTCGACGATGTCGTGCTCCCGGGTGTCCTGGTTCTTCGCCGCCACGCGGACCCTGATGTAGACCCGCTCCATGTCACGACGGGCGGACGTCCCGTCCAAGCCGGTGCCGTAGGCGTAGCCGCCCCACACCGCGTACACCTCAGCGAGGTCGGCGTCGGTCTTCCAGTCCCGCGAGTCGATCAGCGGCAGCAGGCCAGCGCCGTAGGCACCCGGCTTGGAGCCGAAGATGCGGGCGGTGGCCCGGCGTTCCTCGACGCCGGAAGCGACGTCGGCCTGCACGTGCTCCCACACGAAGTTGGCCGGCTCGTCGAGGACAGCGACCAAGCGGACCGCTTCGTCGAGCAGGGTGACCACGTGCGGGAAGGCGTCGCGGAAGAAGCCGGAGATCCGCAGGGTCACGTCGATCCGGGGCCGGCTCAGCTCGGTAGGGGGTATGACCTCGAGCCCCGTCACGCGACGCGAGGCCGTGTCCCACACGGGTCGGACCCCCAGCAGCCACAGCGCCTCGGCGATGTCGTCGCCGGCGGTCCGCATCGCGGAGGTCCCCCACACGACGAGGCCGACAGAGGCGGGGTACTCCCCGTGGTCGGCGAGGTAGCGGGCGAGCAGCGAGTCACCGAGCGCGACCCCGACGTCCCAGGCGTTCTTGGACGGGATCGCCTTAGGGTCGACCGAGTAGAAGTTGCGGCCGGTCGGGAGGACCCCCACGAGGCCGCGCGTCGGCGACCCGGACGGCCCGGCAGGCACGAAGCCGCCGGAAAGCCCGTGCAGCAGGTTGTCGATCTCGTCGGTGGTCCGGCGCAGGCGCGGGACGACCTCGGTGCAGGCGAACTCCAACGAGGCCACCGCGCCAGGGACGTCGCGGTCCAGGACCGCCGAGGCGACCTCAGCCGCACCCGACCAGTCGCGGGCCGCGACGCCCTCGACCAGGGCGCGGGCGAGGGTCTCCAGCCGGTCGGACCCGACCCGGTCGTCCTCGGCGATCCCGTAGGCCTCACCGAGGACCCGCCGCAGCCCAGGGACGGCGCCGGTTGCACCACCCCAGGTCTGCTGCGCGCGCAAGATCCCCAGCACCAGGTTGACCAGCGAGTCCTCCACCGGTGGCTGGCCGAGGATGTGCAACCCGTCCCGGATCAGCACGTCCTTGACCTCGCAGAGGTAGCCGTCGAGGTGCAGAACGAAGTTGTCGAACTCCTCGGTGTCGGGCGACTGCGACACGTTCAGGTCGTGGTGCAGCTGCGCGGCCGTGACGACCTCCCAGATCTGCGCCCGCAGCACCGGGACCTTCGCCGGGTCGAGCGCCTGGACGGTGGCGTACTCGTCGAGCAGGTGCTCCAGGCGGGCCATCTCGTCGTAGGTCTCGGCCCGCGCCATCGGCGGCACGAGGTGGTCGACGACGGTCGCGTGGCCGCGGCGCTTGGCCTGCGTGCCCTCGCCGGGATCGTTGACGATGAACGGGTAGAACAGCGGCAGGTCCGCCAGCACCGCATCGGGCGCGCACGACGCTGACAGCCCGAGTCCCTTGCCGGGCAGCCACTCCAGCGTCCCGTGCTTGCCGAGGTGGACGACGGCGTCGGCACCGAACTCCTGCGCCAGCCAGCGGTAGGTGGCCAGGTAGTGGTGGCTCGGCGGCAGGTCCGGATCGTGGTAGATCGCGATCGGGTTGTCGCCGAACCCCCGAGGCGGCTGGATGGCGAGCACGACGTTGCCGTACTGCAGGGCGGCCAGGGCTATGACGGCGTCGTCACCTGAGCCAGAGACGTATAAGGTGCCGGGCGGCGGACCCCAGTGCTCGAGCATCTTCGACCGAAGATCGCCTGGCAGCTCGGCAAACCAGCCCTGGTACGACGACAGCGGGACCCGTGCGACGGCGGCCGACAGCTGGTCCTCGGTGAGCCACTCGACGTCGTGCCCACCCGCAGCGATCAGGGTGTGGATCAGCTCGTCGCCGTCGGTCGGGGGGGTCCCGACGTCGTAGCCGGCCGCGGCCATCGCCTGCAGCAGCAGCACCGCGGAGGCGGGCGTGTCGAGACCGACGGCGTTGCCGACCCGGGCGTGCTTGGTCGGGTAGCTCGACAGGACCAGGGCGACCTTCTTGTCTGCGTTCGGCGTGTAGCTCAGCCTGGCGTGGGCCACGGCAACGCCGGCGACCCGGCCGGCCCGTTCAGCGTCGGCGACATAGACCGGGACGCCGTCGGCGCCCTGCTCCTTGAAGGAGAACGGCACGGTGATCAGCCGCCCGTCGAACTCCGGGATCGCGACCTGCATGGCGGCGTCGATCGGCGCAAGCCCTGCAGCCGAGGCCTCCCACTCCTGCCGGCTGCTCGTGACGCACAGCCCCTGCAATACGGGTACGTCGAGGGCTTCGAGGGCGCGCGCGTCCCAGCCCTCGGCGTCCGCGGCGTTCGAGCCACCGCCGGCCAGGACGGTGACGACCAGCGCGTCGACCTGACCGGCCAGCAGCTCGCTGACCGCAGGGATGTGACCCTCGGCGTCCGGGCGGAGGGACCCGACGTAGACCGGGAGGGCATTGGCGCCCCGCGTCTCGAGGGCGTCGCAGAGGACGTCGACGAAGGCGGTATTGCCCGACAGCTCGTGCGCCCGGTAGAAGACGACGCCCACCGTCGGGCGACCATCGGCCCTCGGGCGGCTGCCGTGCACGCCGTACGCGGGCAGACTCACCGGCGCGGCGAAGCCGTGGCCGGTCAGTAGCACCGTGTCCGACAAGAACGCGACGAGCTCGCGGAGGTTGTCGACGCCGCCCTCACGGAAGTAGGTGGCGGCGTCGGACACGATGCCAGGGGGCACGGTCGACAGGGCCGTGAGCTCGGCGTCCAGACCCTCGCCGCCCAGTAGCACGACCGGGACCTGCGCCCGCGCGAGCAGGTCGTCGAGGCCCTCCCAGGCCCGCCGCCCGCCGAGCAGCCGGACCACGATCAGGGAGATCCGGTCGAGGTCGACCGGAGCGTCGAGGCGGGCCGGGTTGCCCAGGCGCACGGGCAGGGCCGGGTCGGTGACCGCACGGGCGGCCAGCAGGTCGGTGTCGGCGGTGGAGAGCAGCAGCAGCACCAGATCAGTGTCCACTGGTGTCAAACCGGCCCTAGCGCTCCGGGTCCACGAGGGCCTGCAGAACCGGGGTCATGATCTGCTCGATCTGCTCGCGGGAGGCCTCGGCGACCACCGGGATCTTCAGCAGGTACTTCGCGATCGTGATGCCGATCATCGTGGCGCCGAGCAGGCCGGCCCGGAGCTCGCCCTCCTCGCCACCGATCGTGGCGGCCACCATGGCCTGCGGCTCGCACATCACCTCTTCGCGCATGACGTCAAGGGCAGCTTCATGGGTGAGGCAGTTCCTGAGCAGGGCGATCGCACTGTCGCGGCGGCTGGGGTCCTCGAAGCTGGCGAACAGGTCGTCCAGGGCCGTCCGGGGAACGTCCTCGAGGGTGGCCTCCGACAGCTTCTTGTGATCGACGTGCCACCGGGCGGACGCCCCGAACAGCCCCTCCTTGTTCTTGAAGTACTGCATCACCAGGGCAGGGTCGACGCCGGCGGCAGCGGCGACGGACCGGATCGTCGTGCGCTCGAACCCCAGCTCCGCGAACTGCTCCCTGGCCGCCTCCACGATCGCAGCCTCGGTACGACGGCGACGTTCCTCCCTCGGCAGGGCCATCGGAAGGGCAGGACCTGCCGGCTGATCGAGCGAACTGTCGGACGTCGCGGGCAGGCTGGTGGGCAAAGGAGACGTCGATGTCACAGAAGTCACTCTACAGCCGTTGACCGTTTACCACGCAAGCGTCTACGGTCGTTGAGTCAACGCACGTAGAGGGGAATCCCGCATGTCCGTCACCACCGCCCAGGCCGACCGCCCGGATCTCACCCACGCTGATGGGAGGGAAGTCCACAAAGGCCTCGCGCTTCTCACCGTGGCCATCGCCCAGCTCATGGTCGTCCTCGACGCCACCATCGTGAACGTCGCGCTGCCCGACATCGCCACGTCGTTGCACGTGAAGTCCAACAGCGACCTGTCGTGGATCGTCACCGCGTACACCCTGACCTTCGGTGGGTTCCTGCTGCTCGGCGGCAAGATCGCCGACCGGGTTGGCCGGCGGACCGTGTTCATGGGCGGTGCGGTGCTGTTCGCCGTCGCCTCGATGATGGGCGGGCTGTCCGGGAGCCTCGGGCTGCTCATCGCCGCGCGAGCGCTGCAGGGCATTGGTGGGGCGCTCATGTCGCCGGCCGCGCTGTCCCTTCTCACCGTGGTCTTCAAGGAGGGCGAGGAGCGCAACCGGGCGCTCGGCATCTGGTCCGCCATCACCGCCGGGGGCGCGGCCCTCGGGCTCATCCTGGGTGGCGTGCTGACGGAGTACGCCTCCTGGCGCTGGGTGCTGTTCGTCAACGTGCCGATCGCCATCATCGCCGTCATCGGAGCGCTCCGGTTCGTGCCGGAGAGCAAGGACGAGCGCGCGCTGGGCTTTGACATCCCCGGTGCGGTGCTGGTCACCGGAGGCCTGATGTCGCTGGTCTACGCGCTTGTCAAGGGCAACGACGCGGGATGGGGGTCCTTCCAGACGGTCGGCACCCTTGCGGTTGCTGCGGTGCTGCTAACTGGCTTCGTCGTCGTGCAGGTGCGCAGTACCGCCCCACTTGTGCCGTTCCGGCTGTTCCGCTCCCGGAGCGTGGCCGGTGCCGACCTCGGTGCCCTGCTGGTCGGCGCGGGAATCTTTGCGATCTTCTTCTTCCTCATCTTGTGGATGCAGGTCATCAACGGCTACTCCCCCATCAAGGCGGGCTTGGCCTTCCTGCCCATGACCGTGCTCATCGGCGTCGGGGCCGGCATCGGCTCGCAACTGCTCGGCAAGATCGGGCCGCGGCCACTGCTGACGGTCGGACCGCTGCTCGCCGCCAGCGGGTTGCTGATGCTGGGCCTGCGGCTGCAGCCGGACTCGTCCTATCTCGGCACGATCCTGCCGTCGCTGGCGATGGTCGCCGGCGGCATGGGCTTCACCTTCGTAGCGCTGACCAGCGCCGCCGTGGCGGGGGTCGACCCCGACGACGCGGGCATCGCCTCGGCGCTTCTCAACGCCGGACAGCAGGTCGGGGGCGCCCTCGGGCTCGCCATCCTCACCGCCGTCAGCAGCTCCAAGTCAAAAGGGGTCTTCCCGCGCATCGAGCAGGCCCAGGGACAGCTTCAACAGGCCAGGGCGACGCACGCGTTCACCCCGGCCCTGCAGCAGCTCGTCGCCAAGGTCAACGACGCCCTGGTGACCGGTTGGAGCGCCGGCTTCGTGGTGGGCGCGGCCTTCCTGGCCTCTGCCGCCCTGGCCTGCACCCTGCTCGTCCGGCTCAGCCGGGAGCAGGCTGCGGCCGCCCTCAAGGAGTCCGTCGCCAGCTGAGCCGCGTCGGGCCCCGGCACCGGGGCCCGACGGTTCAGACTGGTGCGCCTGGCGGCACGAAAGGCAGGCCGGCAGTGGCTCCGTCGGCCAGCAGTCGAAGGACTGCGTCGGTGTCTAGGTAGTTGGCTACGGCGTCGCCGAGCAGGTCCAGGCGCGCCTGTCGGACGTCCTCGAACGCCACCGTCCCCGGCTCCCAGGCGCGGCCCACAAGCCCGGCGACCTCAGACAGGTAGGTGCGCCGGAAGCCGTCGGACTCGAGGGCCCCGTGCCAGACGGTCCCGCTGACGGCGCCCACCCGGACCCCGTCCAGGAACGCCTCGCCGGCGGTCGCGGTGATCAGGCCGTGATGGATCTCGTAGGCGGTGTCCACGACCTGACCGCGCCAGCTGCCGACCGGCCGAGACAGCACCTTCTCGGTGCCGAACACCGTCCGGACCGGGAGCAGGCCCAGGCCGCGGACCTCCCCCACACCGGACTCGACGCCGTCGGTGATGGACGTACCGAGCATCTGGAAACCACCGCAGATGCCCAGGACCGGGCCCTCACGACGCAGCAGGGCCGCATCCAGCCCACGGTCGCGCAGCCACGCGAGGTCAGCGACGGTCTGCCGGGTGCCCGGGACGATGACGAGGTCGGCATCGGCGAGCTCCTCAGGGGTCGTCGCGAAGCGGACGAGGACGCCAGGCTCGGTGCGCAGCGCGTCGATGTCGGTCCAGTTCGACAGGCGCGGGAGCCGGATCACCGAGACACGCAACACATCGCGACCGACCGCCGGTAGAGGCGCAACCGGGGCCGACAACCCGAGCGAGTCCTCGACGTCGAGCTCGAGGCCCTCCGTCCAGGGGATGACCCCTAGGGTCGGCCGGCCGGTCAGCCCGCGCAGCATGTCGAGGCCGGGCGCAAGCAGCGCCGGGTCGCCTCGGAACTTGTTCACGACGAAGCCGCAGATCAGCGACTGGTCCTCACGCGACAGCAGAGCGAGGGTCCCGAACAGCCCGGCGAAGACGCCACCGGGGTTGATGTCACCGACGACCAAAACAGGCAGCGAAGCGGCGCGAGCCAGGCCCATGTTGGCGATGTCGGTGGCCCGCAGGTTGATCTCCGCCGGCGACCCGGCGCCCTCGCAGATCACGACGTCGAAGCGCGAGCGCAGGTCGGCGAGGCAGTCGAGGGCGACCTCGAGCAGAGCGGCCTTGTGCTCGCGGTAGGACACGGCCGTGACGTTCGCGTAGGGCTTGCCGAGCAGCACAACCTGCGAGGTGCTGTCGGACCCGGGCTTAAGCAGCACCGGGTTCATGGCGGCCTCGGGTGCGATGCCGGCTGCAGCGGCCTGGACCGCCTGGGCTCGACCGATCTCGGCTCCGTCGACGGTGACGGCAGAGTTCAGCGACATGTTCTGGGCCTTGAACGGCGCCACCTTCACCCCCTGGCGCGCCAGCCAGCGGCACAGGCCCGCGGTGAGCACGGAC
Organism: Frankiales bacterium; assembly: GCA_043732645.1. Classification (GTDB taxonomy): domain Bacteria; phylum Actinomycetota; class Actinomycetes; order Mycobacteriales; family SCTD01; genus RYN-111. The sequence continues at coordinate 9,386 of JAYTHM010000255.1, read as the reverse complement.
TTGCCCGCATCCGACGTCGTGCCCGCCACGAGCAACGCACCCTGCACCAAGGACCCCGTCACGGACGGAGCCTGCGTACGACGAACGCCGTCGCCGCCGCGATCCCTCCGGCAGCCGCTGACACCGCCGCCGACAGACGGGCCGCCCGAAGAATGTCGTCGACCGTCGGTGCGGGTCCGTCACCGAGCAACGGCCGGTCCTCGACCCGTGCGCTGTAGGCGAGCCGTCCACCGAGGGTGCGACCAAGGGCACCGGCGAAGGCCGCCTCGACCGGGCCCGCGTTCGGAGAGGGATGCTTGTGGCCGTCTCGGCGCCAGGCCTTGGCCGCCGCGGACGGTCGGCCGCCCACGAGTGGTGCGAGCAGGACGGCCAGGCCTGCGGTGAGCCGGGCAGGCGCGAGGTTGGCGAGGTCGTCGAGGCGGGCCGCCGCCCAGCCGAAGCGGGCGTAGCGGGGCGAGCGGTGCCCCACCATCGCGTCCAGCGTGTTCACCGCCCGGTAGGCCAGCAGGCCGGGCACCCCGGCGACGGCTCCCCACACCAACGGACCGACGACCGCGTCAGAGGTGTTCTCGGCGACCGACTCGACCGTGGCACGAGCCAGCCCTGCGACGTCGAGCTGCGACGGGTCACGGCCACACAGGTGCGACAGCCGCGTCCGGGCCCCTTCGAGGTCTTCGGCCTCCAGCAGAGCGTGCATCGCAGCGGCCTCGCGCCGCAACGAGGTCCCGCCGACGACGGACCACGTCGCGAGGGCCATCAGCGCAGCACGGCCACCGGGGCGGCGCACCACCCGGGACAGGCGGGCGCCGACCAGGGCGGTGCCTCCCGTCAGGGCCAGCGCGTAGGCGGCGCCGACCGCGCGCGAGTCGCGGTGCACCACCCGCTCGGTCGCCCCGGCGAGGGTTCCGAAGGCAGCGACAGGATGCCCGCGTCGAGGGTCGGCCAGCAGCGCGTCCAGACCGAGCCCGGACGCGAGACCAACAGCGGAGGGCCAGGCGCACATGAGCGTCACCCTACGAGCGCCAGTGTCGAGCTGTCGGGCCGGAGCGTAGAAAGCCCTCGAGGAGCGGCGCCGCCGATCAGGGCCGCTGCCTGGTCAGCGGCCATGGGCAGCAGGCCCTCGAGGTCGTCCTCGGCTTCGTCGAGCGCCTCATGTATCAAGACCCATGTCTGGGTACGACACACCAGATCGTCGGGCGCCGCCTCGTCTGACCCCGACGTTCGCCCCCTTTCGCTCGACATGCCTGGTCACGCGCCACCTCAGGGTTGCTGACGCACGGGTGACCGGTACGAAGCGCCCAGCGGTGGGATCGCTCGGTTGGACCAGAGCGCTGGTTCAGACCGCCGAGCTGGGAGCAGGCGTCTCGGCAGGCGCGGCCGCGGCAGCAGGAGATTCGGCAGGCGCGGCTGCAGGAGTAGGTAGCGCGGCAGCGGGCGGCGCGACAGGCGCGGCGGCGGGAGCAGGCGGCGCGACAGGCGCGGCTGCAGGAGTAGGTAGCGCGGCAGCGGGCGGCGCGACAGGCGCGGTAGCGGGAGCAGGCGGCGCGATAGGCGCGGCTGCAGGAGATTCGACAGGCGCGGCTGCAAGGGCAGGTGGCACGGCAGCGGGAGCAGGAGATTCGGCAGGCGTGGCACGCGCGACTGCGGGAGCCGCAGTTTCGGGAGCGGCAGCCTCGATCTGCGCGGGGCTGGGCTGGGGGGCCTCGCGGTTCGCCGCCGGGGTAACGTCAACGCCGGCGTCACCACTCAGGTCGGCACCGGTATCCCCGGTGCGCTCGGGGCGCGGACCCCGCTCACCGCGCGGACCGCGCTCGCTCCGCGGGCCACGCTCACCCTCGGGACGACCACCCTCTGGACGACCCCCCTCAGCGCCGTCGGGGCGGTCGCCTCGGCCGGGCCGGTTGCGGCGGCTCTTGGCCAGCCGCGGAGTTCGGTCGCCGGCCAGGTCGCGCAGCGGCACCGTCATGTCCATGGCACCGGCCAGCGCGTACTCCTGCACGAGGAGCTCGATCGTGGGCGCGTCCTCGGTGGAGGCGGTGAGCAGCTTCCCCTCCGCCACGGTCCGCAGCTCCCCGAGCCGGGTCAGCCGGCGCTGAGGTGTATCGGTCGGGTGCGAGAGCAGGACCGCGTGAGCCATGCAGGCAGCAGTGCCGGAGACGGCCGTCACGGCCTCGCGGACAAGGGCCAGATCGGCGAGGCACGGCGCGCAGTAGGTGGTCATGGGCGACCACGTTACGCGGACCCGCCGCGACCGAGTCACGGTTAAGAGACGAGACCTGCCCGGACTGCGCACCGTGATCTGTCCGACACCGGACCTGCGGGCCGCAACGGCGCAGGGAGCGACCCTGCACACCGCACCGACCGAGGTCGGCGAGGGCATCGTGACCGCCAACCTGCAGAAGCCGCAGGGGTCCGGCGTGGGCTTCAGCGTCAACCCCCTCTTCGCCGCGACCTGACGGCCCCGCTCGACGCCCCCAGCAGGCAGCTGGTCGCCCGGCCTCACGGCCTGGCTCGGCACCGGCGCGCATGCATCAAAGCCGGGGCCGCCTCGACCGAGTACACCGACGCGGACGCCGTCGCCGTCATGGACGCGCTGTACCGGAGGGACCGCCTAAGGTCGCGGTATGCCCCTGACCGAGCACGCGTTGGACACCCTCGCGCGAGCTGCGGAGCTCGCGGCACCCTACGAGCTGGCCGACCTGTTCGATTCCTGCGCACGTGAACTTGGAGCGGCCAACGCGCTTGTCTACGTGACCGACCTGCAGCAACGCGTGCTGCAACCGCTGCTCGGGCCGAACGCGTCAGCCGAGCAGCAGGCCCTGCCCTTCTTGCCGGTCGACAGCACCCTGGCCGGTCGGGCGTATCAGACCGTCCACGTACAGACCCAGGTGGAGTCCGAAGGTGGGACGCGGCTCTGGCTGCCGTTAGGCATCGGCTCACACCGCCTGGGGGTGTTGACAGCGACCTTCGCCCATGAGGTCGGCCCAGAGCAGACCGCTGCCCTCGGTCGGTTGGCCGACGCAGCCGGAGTGCTCCTGCAGGCGAAGAGCGCCTACGGAGACACGATCGTCCGCCTGCGTCGCAGTCATCATCTGGGCGTCGCCGCCGAGTTGCACTCCTCGGTCCTGCCACCGCTGAGCTACGCCAGCACCAGGGTCACCGTGTCCGCCGCTCTCGAGCCTTGCTATGCGGTGGCCGGCGATGTCGTGGACTATTCCGTAGACCCCGGGCGTACGCAGGTCGCCGTCTTCGACGGGATGGGTCACGGCTTGCACAGCGCACAGTGCGCGGTGTTCACCGTTGCCGCATACCGGAGCGCCCGACGCTCGGGCCTGGGACTGGTCGAGGTGCTCAACAGCGTCGACGACGCGTTGGTGACGGGGTTAGGGGGAGAGCTCTTCAGCACCGCCATCATGGCCGACCTGGACACTGACACCGGGTTGCTCCGCTGGGTCAATGCTGGGCATCCCTTTCCCCTGCTCCTGCGTGACGGCAAGCTGATCAAGGTGCTGGAGACCGAGCCCCGGCCACCGTTGGGCCTGGGTCACCTGCTCGCCGACGAGGGGGCGCAGATCGGCCATGAGCAGCTCGAGCCTGGCGACATGATCTTGCTCTATACCGACGGTGTCGTGGAGGCCCGCTCCCCCAATGGAGAGTTTTTCGGCGTCGAGCGGCTGGCAGAGCTGGTGCGGATCCAGCTCGCGGGCGGTCTCGATGCCCCTGAAACCATGCGGCGGGTCGTACGCGAGCTGCTCACGCATCACGCCGACCAGCTGACCGATGACGCGACTCTGCTCATGCTCGAGTGGCGTCGCCCGGCTACGTGACGGCGGTGTGCAGGACCTGGTCGCCGAGCTTGTCCGGATCGACAAGCCCGGCGACCAAACGCCCAACTCCAGGTCCCGGCGCCGCTCGGGACGTTCCTGTGCGCCTTCACATCGGCCAGGTCGGGCAGCTCGATGCGCCCACGCAAAGGACCGGTGAGATGGTTTTCGCAGAGGGTGGACAGCTCGCGCTCAGGTCACCGTCACCTTCTTGACGATCGAGGTCGAGGCGCTGAAGACCGCATCCCCCTTGACGAGCACCCGGTAGCTGAAGGTGGCACGGGAGGCAGGCTTGACCACGAAGATTCCAGCACTGCTGGAGGAAAGCACCTTGGTGGCGATGATCGCCCATGTCGACCCGACGAGGCGTGGGCCTGTGTGCAAAAGCGCCTCGGTCAACAATGGTCCCCGCGAGCAGATCAGTCGGAGTCTGCTTGTGGACCTCCCCGACCGGACGGGTGAGCACTTTCTCTTCAGGCAGAAGTGGACTATCTTGCCAATGAATCACGAAATGGCTGATTCATTGAGGGATGGCGATGGCAGTGGACCGCTTCACTCAGTTGGACAGCGCGATCATGGCGCTGTCGCCGCGCGCTTTTGACCTGCTGGAGCGTCTGGTGGCCGAGCCGAGCACCGTGGGCCAGGAGGCGGGGGCTCAAGAAGTCCTTGCGGCCGCCCTGCATGACGCCGACTTTGAGATCACCCGGTTGATGATTCCGGAGTCGATCGGGACCGACCCGTCCGCAGGGGTACCCAGCCGGAGCTATGCGGGTCGTTACGACGTGATCGGTGAGCGCGGCGACGCCGGCGACGTCTCCGGGTCGCTGCTGCTGAACGGGCACATTGACGTCGTCCCCGCCGAGGACGCGTCTGTCTGGAGCAGCCCGCCGTTCACGCCCACGCTGCGTGACGGCTGGTTGGTGGGGCGGGGAGCCGGCGACATGAAGGCCGGCTTTGCTGCCGGGCTGCTTGCCATCTGGGCGCTGGATCAGGTCATGCCCGGCTGGCTCACCGGGAAGCTGACGTGGGTCTCTGTCATCGAAGAGGAGTGCACCGGTAACGGCACTCTGGCTTCCGGCCGCGCCGGCTACACCGCGGACGCGGCACTGCTGCTGGAGCCCACCAACCTGGAGCTCCTGCTGGGTGGCATCAACATCATCTGGGTCAGCGTGGAGATCGACGGGCTGGCCGGTCATGCGCAGGCCGCCCAGAGCTCCGTCAACCCCATCCTGGCCGCGCTGCCGGTGGTACAGGCGCTCCGCACGCTTGAAGCCGACATGAATGACCAGCACGTCAAGGGCGAGACCCGGGACGACGCGTTCGCTCACATCAGCCATCCCTACAACGTCAACATCGGCACGTTCCGCGCCGGTGACTGGGCGTCGAGCGTTCCCGCGGTCGCACGGTTCGACGTGCGGGTTGGGCACCCGGGGCACTGGAACAGCGACGAGGCCTTTGCGCAGGTGCGGGCCGCCGTCGCCAGTGTCAGTAAGACCGACGAGTGGCTCGCGTCGCACCCACCTCGGTTGACCCTCACCGGCTTTCGCGCGGAAAGATACGTCCAGGACGAGGACACCCGCATTGTTACGGAGCTTGGCGCAGCCCACCGGTCTGCGCACGGTGCCGAACCGGCGCAGGTCACGATCGCCTCGACGACGGACGCCCGCTTCTACGTCAACCAGTTCAACATGCCGACGGTGACCTACGGCCCTAGGACGAGGAACATGCACGGCACCGATGAGGCCGTGGAGCTGGCGAGCATCGTGGACTGTGCCCGCACGGTGGCCCGGTTCCTGCTCGACTGGTTTCGCCCCCCGGACCTGACGTGACGACCGCCAACGGGGCGTTTCGGCCGCTGGTTCCCGAGACCGCTGCCTCGCGGATCGCCGACCGCTTCGTCACCGCGATCGCGCTCGGACAGTTCGTCGCCGAGCAGAAGCTCCCGACTGTGCAGCGGCTGGCCGAGCTCCTCGAGGTCAGCCCGACCACGGTGCGCGAAGCCCTCAGCCGACTTTCGGCCCTCGGATACGTAGTGGTCCGGCGCGGGCGCAGTGGCGGCGCGTTCGTCACCGACCACTGGAACAACGACTCCGACGCCAGCGTCTGGCGCGCCCTGGAACCACAGTGGGAGCAGCTCGTGGTCACCCTGGACCTGCGCTCGGTCATTGAGCAGCAGATCGCGCGCACCGCAGCGGAGCGCTGCACACATGCAGATGCCACCCGCATCAAGGCCGCTCTGCGTGGCTACGAAAAGGCCGGCAGCGACCGCGAGTCCTCCCGCTTGGCTGACCTGGACGTCCACCAGTCCGTGGCCGTGGCGACCCACAATCCCCAGCTCGCCGATCTGAGCCTACGCATCCGTCGAGACGTGAGCCTCGGCTTTGAAGCGGAGCCGTACAACGAGGCAGTCCGAGGTCGGGCGATCCAGCAGCACCCGCTGCTGGCCCAGGCTGTCATCGACCGCCAGCCCGACGCGGCCGCGCGCCACGCCGCTGAGCATTTTTCGCTGACCGAAGCAACACTGCGCGACCTGCACGCCCGGATCACGCCCGGCCCGCTCGCTAGCAGAAAAGAGTAACGACATGCCCGTGGAACACCTCAATGGGATCGATATCCACTACCGGGTCGAGGGGGAGGGAGACCAGACCGTCCTGCTCGTCAACGGTCTCGCCGACGACCTCAGTACCTGGATGTACCAGACTCCGGCGCTGCTCGAGGCTGGGTATCGGGTGGTCTCCTTCGACAACCGTGGTGTCGGGGCTTCCTCGAAGCCGGTCGGCCCGTACAGCACCGCCCTGCTGGCGGCGGATGCGAAGTCCCTGGTGGACCACCTGGGGATGACCAAGGTGCATCTCATGGGCGTGTCCATGGGTGGGATGATTGCCCAGCGGTACGCGCTGGACTACCCGCAGGACCTCAGGTCCCTCACGCTGGCCTGCACCTATGCAGCCCCGGGGCCATTCTGCTCCCGGATGTTCGCGCTGTGGGCGGAGACGGCATCGGTGCACGGCGTCCCGTTCGTGATGCGTGACGTGACGCTCTGGGCCTTCACGTTGGACTTCTTCCGGGAACGTGAGGCAGAGCTGGCCGAGTTCGAGATGGCGATGCGCTACATGGACCAGCCCGTCGCGGCCTACCTCGCCCAGCTAGCCGTGATCCAGCAGCACGACACCACCGCCGAGCTGAGCCAGATCGCGACCCCCACGCTGGTACTCGCGGGTGAGCAAGACATCCTCATCCCGACAGCGCTGTCACACGAGTTGCACACCCTCATCCCGGCGTCGCAATGGCGCACCACGCTCGGCGGGCACGCCTGCATTTGGGAGCACCCAGACGCCTTCAACGGGGCCTTTTTGGACTTCCTCTCCAAGAACGGACTGCAAGACACGTGACCACGCACCCGCCAACAGGATGATCAACAACACCGAGTCGAGGGCTACCCATGAATGAAGACATGCCGTTCACCCGTGCAGGCGTGACGCGTCGGCGGGTGCTCGCCGGCGCTGCGACCGGAGTCTCCGCGCTGGCTCTGTCGCAGCTGCTCGCCGCCTGCAGCTCGGGTGCGAAGACCCCGAAGGGCGCCGGTCCGGGAGTCGCCACGTCCGCGTCCTTCCCGCCCGGCGCCGGCAAGCCGGTGGACAAGATGACCTGGGCGCTCTTCGCGGACCCCGTCTCGATGGACTACGCGTTTGCGTACGACTTCAACACCAACCCGGTGGTCACCAACATCGTGGAGTCGCTGCTCCGGATGTCGCCGTCCGGAGAGCTGCAGCCCAACCTCGCCTCGGCCTGGAAGAAGGTCGACGAGACGACCTACGTCTACACCCTGCGGCAGGGCGTGAAGTTCCACGACGGCACAGAGATGAAGGCCTCCGATGCGGAAGCCTCGATGAAGCGCATCCTCAACCCCGCCCTGGGAAGTTACCTGGCGTCCTTCGTCGGGAACGTCAAGACCGTCACGGCGACCGGCCCGTACGAGCTGACTGTCAAGCTGTCCAAGCCCGATGCGCTCTGGCAGTACGTGCCGGCAACCACCGTCGGAGCGGTCTCGCCAAAGGCGTTCCTCGACAGCAAGGGCAAGAACGTCGGCAAGCCCGATGTCGGCATCATCGGCACTGGGCCATACAAGTTCGTCTCCTGGCAGCAGGGCCAGCAAGCGACCATTGCCAAGAACGACCAGTACTGGAACCCAGGCCGCCAGCCGAAGGTGGCGCAGATCGTCTTCAAGGTGATTGCCAGCGAGACCACCGTCATCGAAGGGATGATCAACGGTGACATCGACGGGGCCTTCAACTTGTCGGGCAAGAACCTCAAAGCACTCAGCCGGGCCTCCAACATGGCGGTCGCCACCGCCCCGTCGTACTTCGTGCACTTCATGGGGCTCAACGTCACGCACAAGCCATTCACCGACATTCGGGTGCGGCAGGCGCTGTCGTACGCCATCGACAAGCAGGGGATCCTCGACTCCACCTGGGGAGGCGCCGGGTCGCTGTCCAAGTCACCCTCGACGCCGGCCATGTGGAGCTTCGAGCAAAAGGCCTTCCAGACCGCCTACGACGCGCTCCCGGACTTCAAGCTTGACCTGGCCAAGGCCAAGGCCCTGATCAAGGAAGCCGGGGCCGAAGGCGCGTCTGCGACGATCCTGGTGGCCACGCCGCACGAGCAGGAAGAGGGCGTCATCGTGCAGGCGGCCGCCAAGGCCATCGGCCTCGACCTCAAGCTGCAAAACATCCCGTACACCCAGCTGCTGGCCAAGATCGCTGACAAGGCGCACGACTACGACGGGTTCCTGCTGGAGTGGTCATCGGACTACCCAGACCCGGGCGGCACCTTGGTGCAGTGCTTCCTTGAGAACAACCTGACGGACTACACCAAGTACAACGACCCGAAGGTCGCGGCTGCCCTGACGCAGTCGGCCATCGAGGGCGACCCGGCCGCGCGAGCAAAGCAGTTCAACACGGCCCAGGCACAGATCGTCGATGACCAGTCCTGGATCGTCCTGTTCACGCCCTCGACCACGATGCCCATCAACAAGCGTCTCGGTGGCTACGAGCTTCGGCCGCTCTGGTACTGGGACAGTGGCTGGGCCGCAGACCTCAGCGGCGCGTAGCGGCGGGGACAGCTGATGCAGCGGTACCTCGCCCGGCGGGCAGCAGCGGCCGCAGGATTGCTGCTCGTCACGTCCTTCGTCCTGTTCCTGCTCGAGCACCTCGCACCCGGCAATGCCGAGTCGGTGCTGCTCGGCGGCCGGCCGTCCACGCCAGCGCTGATCGCCTCGATCCGCCATCAGTACCACCTGGACGCCTCGTTGCCCGAGCAGTACTGGATCTGGCTGAGCGGTGTCCTGCACTTCAATCTGGGCGACTCCATCACCTACAAGACCCCGGTCTCCTCGGTGGTGGGCTCGCGGGTGATGCCCACCCTGGAGCTCGCGGTCTACGCGGCCACCATCACTGTCGTGGTCGGCGTCGCTCTCGGGGCGGCCGCCGCGCTTCGGCAAGGGCGGCTGGCCGACTCCGCGATCTCCGGGGTCGTCCTTGTGCTGGCCTCGATCTCCAGCTA
>JAYTHM010000254.1:0-16476 GCA_043732645.1 Frankiales bacterium | reverse complement strand
AGCACCCGCACCTGCAGCGCTCCGGGAACGCGCGCCAGGTTGGCGTAGGCGCCGCTCCTGAGATCGACGACGAAAGCCTGCTTGGCGAGCTCCTTCTCGAGCACCGGCCGCCAGATCGGTGCGAGGCCTCCCAGCCCCGGCAGGGTCGTGCCCCCCGAAAGCCGGTACGACGGGACGCGGTCCTCCGGGCGGAGCAGCCCGAACAGGCTGGAGGCAACCACGAGTGACTCCTGTGCGCGCGCCAGTCCCGCGCCGGTGAGGGTCGCGTAGGAAAGGTTGTCATACACGATCCCTGTGTAGAGCTCGCTGGCGGGCAGGGTTGGAGCCTTCAGCAGCAGCGCGTTGCGGTCCAGCTCGTGGCGTTGACGGTCGGACAGCCCGAGCGCCTTCTGCAGTGCGGCCGGCTCCTTGTTCGCCAGCCGGACCAGCTCGCGCACCAGGGCGCGTCGGGTCCTGGTGAGGGTCGGGAACGCCAGCGCGGCGAAGTCCAATGCGGGACCGTCGACCCCGACGGCTTTACCCTCGGAGGGCGGGAGCAGCACGAGCACAGCGGCCACCCTAGAGGCCGTACCCCTCAGACGCAGTGGGGCGGTGACCGCGGTGAAGGGGGACTGCGTATTGGACTCGGACGGAACGGTGGTCGGTCCGGTCTTCATCGACCCCTCCGGGCGCCGGGCCCGCTGGTTCACCCGTGGCTGGTGGGTCCTGAATGCCGTCATGGTCGGCTACACCGCGCTGGTCGTGGTCTCACTGGTTGCCCGGCCAGGGGTACTCCGGCTGGCGGTCCCCGGCCTGGGTGCGTTGCTGCCCGGCCCCGCTGCCCCGCTGCCCCGGTGCTGACGACGACGGGGGGCGCCACGCTGTCGCCTCGGTCTGCGCTGGCCAGCCCGATGCCCAGCCCCACCGCAAGGACTCAGACGACCCCTAGCTGACGTGTCGGCACTCGCGGGCTCGGCCATGCCCACTGCTGTGAGGATGCCGGCACCGCCGCGATCGACGCCGTCCTCCGCGGGCCCGTCGCGAACGGCCAAGCCGAAGCCCACCGCCACTGCCGCAGCCACCGGTCAGCCCGCCGCCGCGCCGTCGCCCCGCGTGAGCAGCCGGGCCACCACGCACCCGACGCCACGGCCGTCGAAGTCCCGGCCTCCCCACCCGCGACGGCTGCTGCGACCCGCAGGGGACGGCCGGCTGCGCACTGGGGACTGCTGGCGCTGACGCTGTTTGCGTCTTGGCACGCTGGTCCTGCAGAGAATCACCGACGGGGTCGGCCGGGCGGCGACGTCCGCCGAAGGGCCGACCGCAGGTGGTGGGGATCCCGGCAGCGGGATGCTTGTCTAGTAGGGCGCCGACGGCCTGGCTTCCCGTCCCCGCCGGCGAAGGTGGTGGCGCTCACCTTCGACGACGGGCCTGACCTGCCGTGGACCGCGGCGGCGCTCGACGTGCTCGCGCATGAAAACGTGCCCGCGAGGTTTTTTTCGTCGGCTCCCGCGTCGCGGCGCACCCCGAGCGGGTACGCCGAGAGCTCGCCGAAGGCCATGAGGTCGGCAACCACACCTGGTCGCACACCGACCTCGCAGGGGTGCCGGCCCGGCGGCGGCGGCTTGAGCTGTCCCTCGGTCAGCTTGGGCTCGAGGGCAGCGCCGTACTCCTCGGAACCTCAGGCGATCGGGCCGCGGGAGCGGGCCGTCCTGCAGGAGGAGACCAAGGCCGGCTACCTGGTCGTGCTCAGCGACCGGGACACCGAGGACTGGAGGCTGCCTGGAGTCGCCGAGATCGGGGCCCGCACCGTGTCCGTGGGTGAGGCGGGGCAGGTCGTCCTGCTGCACGACGCCGGTGGCGACCGCTCCCACTCCGTGCAGGCACTGCCCGAGATTATCGCCCGGTACCGTGCCGCAGGGTTTAGGTTCACCACGGTCTCCGGTGGCTAGGGGCTGCCGGCGCGCGCCAGCGACCGGCACGTCAGCCCGCTGCCCCGCCTGCAGGAGCAGGCGCTGCTGATGACCGTCCGGGGCGCCCACGACTTCGTGGTCGTCATCGGCTGGGCGCTGCTTCCGCTCGGACTGCTGTCGCTGCTCAGGTCACTGCTCGTGATCGGGCTGGCGCGCAGGCACGTCCGGCTGTCGGCCGCCCGCATCGAGGGGCCGCGGTGGTTCCCACCTGTCACCGTCCTGGTACCCGCCTACAACGAAGCGGTTGTTATCGAGCGTGCGAAACACGCCCTGGTCGCGAGTGACTACCCCGAGCTCGAGGTCGTCGTCCTCGACGACGGGTCCACCGACGGGACCGGCGACCTCGTCGAGGCCCTCGGGCTGCCAAACGTCAGGCTGGTACGCCAGCCGAACGGGGGGAAGGCGGCTGCCCTTGCCATCGGGACGAAGCAGGCCAGCCACGACATCCTCGTGATGCTCGACGGCGACACCATCTTCGAGACCGACACCATCCGGCACCTGGTGCAGTCGTTGCGTGACCCCCGCGTCGGTGCCGTCAGCGGCAACACCAAGGTGGGCAACCGCACGGGCCTGCTGGGCAGGTGGCAGCACCTGGAGTACGTCTTCGGCTTCAACCTCGACTACTGGTTGCTGGACCTGCTCAGCTGCATCACCACCGTCCCGCGGGCAGCCGGCGCCTTCCGGCGGCAGGCCCTTGTAGCGGCCGGCGGGATAAGCACCGATACGCTCGCCAGGACATCGACATCACGATGGTCGTCCTGCGGGCCGGCTACACCGTCGTCCACGAAGAGTGCGCACGTGCCTGAACGGAGGCGCCGAGCACCGTCACGGACCTGTGGCGGCAGCGCTGGCGGTGGGGCTACAGCACGCTGCAGTGCGTCTGGAAGCACCGGGGGTCGGTGCGCGAGAAGGGCGCCCTCGGGCGGGCCGGGCTGCCGTACATCTTCGCCTTCCAGGTACTGCTTCCGCGTGCAGCGCCGGTGATCGACGTGTTCGCGGTGCACGGGCTGCTCACCGGGGAGGGTCAGAGGGTGGCTGTCGTGTGGCTGGTCTATCGCGGGTTGTCGGTCGCGACGGCGGCCTATGCGCTGCACCTCGACAAGGAGAGCTATGGGCCGTTGTGGAGCCTGCCGTTGCAGCAGCTGTTCTACCGGCAGCTGATCTACCGGGTCGTGATCCAGTCCCTCGTGAGCGCCGTCTCCAGGCTGCACCCGCCCTGGCACAAGCTCGAGCGGACCGGCGACGTCGTCGTCCCGGCCTAACGGCTGGCGCCCGCCGATAGGCTCGGGGCTCGACCACCTGAAGGAGAACCCCGTGCTCCGCATGTCCACGCTGTTCCTGCGCACCCTGCGCGCGGACCCGGCGGACGCGGAGGTCCCGAGCCACAAGCTGCTCGTGCGTGCCGGCTACGTCCGCCGCGTCGCGCCCGGGATCTACAGCTGGCTGCCGCTTGGGTTGAAGGTCCTGCGCAACATCGAGAACGTCGTCCGCGAGGAGATGGACCGCATGGGGGCGCAGGAGGTGCAGTTCCCGGCGCTGCTGCCCCGCGAGCCTTACGAGGCGACCGGCCGCTGGACCGAGTACGGCGACGGCATCTTCCGGCTCAAGGACCGCAAGGGCAACGACTACCTGCTTGGCCCGACCCACGAGGAGCTGTTCACCTTGATGGTGAAGAGCGAGTACTCGTCATACAAGGACCTGCCGGTCTCGCTCTACCAGATCCAGACGAAATACCGGGACGAGGCGCGTCCGCGTGCCGGGATCCTGCGTGGTCGCGAGTTCCTCATGAAGGACAGCTACTCGTTCGACCTCGACGACGAAGGGTTGAAAAAGAGCTACCAGGACCACCGCGACACCTACGTCCGGATCTTCGAGCGGCTCGGTCTGGACTACAAGATCGTGTTCGCGGTCAGCGGCGCGATGGGTGGCAGCGCGTCGGAGGAGTTCCTCGCCGTGACACCGTCGGGCGAGGACACCTATGTCGCCTGCACGCACTGCGACTACGCCGCCAACGTCGAGGCCGCGACCGTCATGGCCCCGTTGGCCATGGACCCGGCAAAACAGCCTGCCCTCGAGGTGATGGACACCCCCGACACCCCGACCATCGACTCGCTCGCGGCCTTTCTCGACGTGCCCGCCTCGGCCACGCTGAAGAACGTCATCCTGCAGCTGCGCAACCCCGACGGCACCACCGAGCTGCTCGTCGTCGGTGTGCCCGGCGACCGCGAGGTCGATCTCAAGGCTGTCGAGGCCAACGTCTTCCCCGCCGAGGTCGAGCCTTTCGAGGACTTCGCCAAACACCCCGGCCTTGTCCGTGGCTACCTCGGTCCGCAGGTCCTCGCCGACCTCGAGATCCGCTACGTCGTCGACACCCGCATCACGATGGGTTCGGCCTGGGTCACCGGGGCCAACGAGAGGGGCAAGCACGCCCGCAACGTCGTCATGGGCCGCGACTTCACCCCCGCCGGAACGATGCCCGCCGCAGAGGTGCGCGACGGCGACCTCTGCCCTGTCTGCGGCAATGTGCTCGAGATCAACCGCGGCATCGAGATCGGGCATGTCTTCCAGCTCGGCAAGAAGTTCGCCGACGCGCTGTCCCTCGACGTGCTGGGACCCGAGGGCAAGCCGGTGCGCGTCACGATGGGCTCCTACGGCATCGGCGTCTCCCGGGCTGTCGCCGCCATCGCCGAGCAGTCGTACGACGAACGCGGACTCATCTGGCCGCGGTCCATCTCGCCGGCCGACGTGCACGTCGTCATCGCTGGTCAGGGCGAGCAGCAGGAGGGTGGCGAGACCCTCGCCAGCGCACTGGAGGCTGCTGGGCTGCGTGTGCTGCTCGACGACCGCAAGAAGGTCAGCCCGGGTGTCGCCTTCAAGGACGCGGAGCTGATCGGCACGCCCACCTACGTGGTGGTGGGCAAGTCCTTGGCCGCCGAGGGCACCGTCGAGATCCGCGACCGCCGCAGCGGATCCTCGCGAACGGTGCCGATCGCCGACGCGGTCGCGGAGGTCGTCGCCGAGGTCCGTTCTTGACCGTCGAGGCGGTGCTGTTCGACTGGGGTGGCACGCTGTCCACCCATGCCGACTTCGACCTGCTCGCGATGTGGCGGGCCGCCGCCGAGGTCCTCGACCCGGCCGACCCCGAGCCGCTCGCCCAGCGGCTGCTCGACGCCGAGCACGCCTGGTGGGACGAGCGGGTAGGTACCGGCGACGGCACCGGCTCCGGTACGACCGAGGACATCGTCCGGTCGGTCGCGCAGGCTACGCATCTGCCTGTGCAGCGAGCTATCGCGGCTTATCATGGCGCGTGGGACCGAGCGGTCGACCACGACCCAGTGGCTCTCGAGACGTTGACGGTCCTCAAGGACCGAGGGCTCAAGACCGGCCTGCTGTCCAACACCCATTGGCCACGTGACCTTCACGAGCGCTGGCTGGCCGAGGCCGGCCTGCTCCAGCTGCTCGACGTGCGGGTCTACACCTGCGAGTTGACGCACATGAAGCCACACCCGGAGGCCTTCCAGACCTTGCTCGACGCCTTGGGTGTCACCGCTGGTCGGGCCGTGTTCGTCGGTGACCGCCTGCGCGACGACGTCGAGGGCGCACAGGGCGCCGGCCTTCGTGCTGTGCTGCTCACCGGACGCCATCCGGTGCTGCCGTCGGCGACCGTGCCCGATGCCGAGATGACCTCTGTCGCAGGCCTTCTCGAGCTCCTTCCCTCCTGGTAGGCGGGTCAGCCCGTACCTGGGAGAGCAACCGTGGCGGGGATGGTCCCCGCCACTCTGCGCCACCGGGCTGCGCGGACGGCGCTGTCCTGGAGCGCAGGCACCGACAGCGCCCTCAGCATCGGGTCGTCAGTTGAACCCACGACGTCGCGCCAGCGCACCCCGACCTCCGACTCCACACGCACCGCGAGCGCCAACGCCTGGCTGGGGCTCGCCACCGTCACGTCGTAGGACGCCGCTGGACCGGGAGCGGGGAGCTTGCGGGTCCGCAGCGCGGCGAGCAGGGCGTTACGACGCGTGCGGTGCGCGTCGAACGCTGCCAGCGCAAGCGATCTGGTGCTGTCGTCGAGGCGCGCACCGAGCACGCCGTAGGCGTAGATCGCCTGGTGCTCTGTCGACAGCGCGGACGCCAGGGCCTCGGATTCGTTCATCAAGTGGCTCGCTTCACAAGACGGCCGCGTGGGAGGCCTCGCTGGCGGCGAGGGAGGCGAGCAGGGGAGCGAGGCGGCGGGAGGCGGCAACTGCCCCCGACGCATGGGCTGCGGCCGCGGCCCCTTCGAGGGAGGTCAGCCGGCGCACTGCCGTGGCCGGGTCGCTACCACCATCGGCGCGCGGCTGGGGAGAAGGCGCGCCTGTGGTCTGAGACGACTGCACGGGTGACGGCGTCAGACGTGCTGATTGCAGCGCCGTCAGGTGCTCTATGTGTTCGGCTCTCAGGGGCGCCAGTCGGGCCGCGAGGGAGGGGGTCGTGGTGAGCACCTCGTCGTACGCGGCCAGCAGAGCTGCCTCACGAGCCAGGGCTGCTGCGAGCAGGGCGTCGTCGGGGTCGACGACCGGGGCGGGCGCGGGGTGGGAGCCGGAGGTGCAGGCCGCCACCAGGCCGAGACCGGCGGCCGCCAGCGCGTCACGGCGGGTCAGCAGCACGGGACCACCCTGCCAGACGTGGAGCGGGGCGTGGAGCAGGAGGCGGAGCAGGACACGGCCGAGGCCACCTTCTCCTGGGGGGAGAGGGTGGCCTAGGGTCGTGCGGCTCGTGCCGTCAGGCAGGTGGTGCGATGTGCTGGTGGGGCCGTTAGCCCAGCTTCTTGTTGGCCGCGATGCCACCGGCGAGGATCGCCGCGGTGCCGGGCATGTGGCCAGCGGCTGTGGAGAGGTCCGCGAAGGTCTTCGGGCTGCCGGCGACGACGTCGTCGATGGCGGTGAACAGGGAGGCGACGTGCGGCTTGAGCTCGTCGGCGACGGCCATGGCCGGCAGCTCCGGGACGACGGAGTGGATGAGTTCACCGAAGCTGGTGCGGTAGCCATCGAGTTCCTTGACGGCCTTTGCCGTCATGGCCGCGTTCTTGGTCGCCTTGCCCAGCGTGTAGTCGACGAAGAAGCCGATGTGCTGGCGCCAGGAGTTGAGGAACGGCTGCTCTGCGGCAGGGTAGGCAGCGCCGATGGCCTTGGAGAGGTTGACCGAGTTGGCGTCGAGGGCGGCAACAGCAGCGACCGTCTTGGGCTTCTTGAGGTCGCCACGGTCGGCCACGGCCTGGTTGATCGCGATGCCCGCGTAGTAGACGTGCTCGGTCAGCAGGTAGGTCAGGCCGGCGCGCAGCTCGGAGGCAGCGTCATCGGTCTTGCCGGCGAGCTTCTTGTCGGCGGCGATGCCACCCGCGAGGATCTTGGCCGTGCCGGGCATGTGGCCGGCAGCGGTCTTGAGCAGCGCGAACTGGGATGGGGAGCCGGCCACCTGGGCGTCGATCGCGGCGAACAGCGACGCGACGTGCGGCTTGAGCTCGTCGGCGACGGCCATGGCCGGCAGCTCCGGGACGACGGAGTGGATGAGCTCACCGAAGCTGGTGCGGTAGCCCTCGAGTTCCTTGACGGCCTTTGCCGTCATGCCCGCGTTCTTGGTCGCCTTGCCTAGGGTGTAGTTGACGAAGAAGCCGATGTGCTGGCGCCAGGAGTTAAGGAACGGCTGCTCCGCGGCTGGGTAGGCAGCGCCGACGGCCTTGGAGAGGTTGACCGAGTTCGTGTCCAGGGCGGCGGCCGCGGCGACGAACGCCGGGTCCTTCAGGTTGCCCTTCTTCGCGATGGCGGTGCCGGTGGCGATGCCCGCGAGGTAGACGTGCTCGGTCAGCAGGTACGTCAACCCAGCCCGCAACTCAGCGGCTGGCGACTTGGTGGCCTCGGCGCCGGTGAGCTCCGTGCCTGCCGTGGCGGTCGTGCTCGCCGTTGAAGGGCTACTGCCCGCGTTGTTGGTCTTGCTGCTGGTGCTGCCGCAGGCCGCGGTGGTGATGGCGAGACCGCACACCACAGCCGCGAGCCGGAGGGACGTCCGGTTCATTATTCTCCTAAGGAAAAAGGGACCGATAGGACCAGCGCCGGTCGGCGCTGGGGAGCGTTGGGAGCATGGGTAGTCAGGGGAGGGCCTAGCTGACGACGACGGTCGCGTTCATCCCCTTGTGGATCGTGCAGAAGAAGGTGAAGGTGCCGGCCTTGTCGAACGTGTGGTTGGCCATGAAGCCCTTCGTGGGGGGGATCTTGAGGTTGAACGCCCCGTCGTCCTTCTCCTCGGTGCGCAGGCCGTCCGCACCGACCTTGTAGGTGCCTTCGACGATGTCGTGGGTGATCGGGTTGGCGTTGACAAGAGTCAGCGCCTGGCCGGTCTTAATCGCGTAGTCCTTTTTGTCGAACACCGTGAACGTCATGTTCACGGCTTCGCCGGGCTTGGTGGCCCCCGTGGTGGAGCCTGACTTCGCGGAGCCCGACGACCCGCCACACGCGGTGACGAGAGCGAGCGAGCCGATCGCGAAGGCGACGGCAGTGCGAGGCATGAGAGAGCCTTCCGGTTCAGTGGTGGAGACGAGCCGTGCGCGTGGTTGTACAGAGGTCTTCGCGCGACCTGGTCTGATCAGATGGGTCTGGCGTAGTCAGTTCTGGTCACATTCCGGTCACGGTGCGTCGAGACCGCTAGGCTTGGCCTCAGAGGTAGATCGAAGGCACCTGCACGACGACAACTGCACAGTCCGACGGAAGGGGGCAGCGGTGTCTGGCTCCGCAACTCCACGTGCGTCCCGTGACCGACTGGTCCAGTTGCTCACCCCTGCTGTCGAGGCGACGGGGCACGACCTCGAGGACGTGGCGGTGTCGCCGGCCGGCAAGCGTTGCGTTGTCCGGGTCGTGGTCGACCGCGATGGCGGGGTCACCCTCGATGACGTAGCGGCGCTCTCCCGGGCCTTGTCCGACGTGCTCGACGCGACCGAGGTCGACGAGCCCGAGCTGCTCGGTGGCGCCTACGTGCTGGAGGTCTCGAGCCCCGGCGTCGACCGGCCCCTCACCGAGCCGCGGCACTGGCGGCGCAACGTCGGCCGGCTCGTGATGGCCCACCTGGTCGACGGCACGTCCGTCACCGGTCGGGTGCTGTCTGCGGACGACCTCGGCCTCGAGCTCGAGGCCGAGCAGGGTTCCCACCATCTCGACTACGGCGACGTCGTACGGGCAGATGTCCAGGTCGAGTTCTCCCGAACCGGCGCCAAATCCGCCGACGACAGCGACCTGGACGACACGGACGACACGGAGGCGGACGCATGAAGATTGACATGACGGCACTGCGCAGCCTCGAGCGCGAGAAGGACATCGCGATGGACCTGGTGGTCGAGACCATCGAATCCGCGCTGCTGACGGCATACCGGCATAGCGAGGGCGCGGCGTCCCATGCCCGCGTGGAGCTCGACCGGAAGAGCGGGGAGGTGGCCGTCCTCGTCCAGGAGGTTGCCGAGGACGGTAGCGTCCTGCGCGAGTACGACGACACCCCCGAGGACTTCGGCCGGATTGCCACGATGACCGCCAAGCAGGTCATCCTGCAGCGGCTGCGGGAGGCCGAGCACGACGTCACCTACGGCGAGTACGCCGGCCGTGAGGGAGACGTCGTGTCGGGCATCGTGCAGCAGGCGCCGCAGCGCCCGGGCGCACCGCTGAACCGCAACGTCATGGTCAAGCTGGGCATCCGCCCCGACTCGCTCGAGGCGACCCTGCCCCCCAACGAGCAGGTACCCGGCGAGGTTTACGAGCATGGCAGCCGGCTCAAGTGCCGCGTCGTCGGTGTCGTGCGCGGTCAGCGGGGCGCGCTGGTGACCGTCTCGCGGACGCACCCCGACCTGGTTCATGGGCTGTTCGCGCAAGAGGTCCCTGAGATCGCCGACGGCACCGTGGAGATTATGGCGCTGGCCCGGGAGGCCGGCCACCGGACGAAGATCGCCGTACGCACCGGGGTGTCCGGCCTGAACGCCAAGGGCGCGTGCATCGGTCCGCAGGGATCGCGAGTCCGCGCCGTCCAGAACGAGCTGCACGGCGAGAAGATCGACATCGTGGACTGGTATGACGACCCCGCGCGCTTCGTGAAGGAGGCCCTGTCGCCGGCGACCGTCCTGAGCGTCGAGGTCGTGGACCTGATTAACCGGTCGGCCCGGGTCGTCGTCCCGGACTACAAGCTCTCCCTCGCGATCGGCAAGGAGGGTCAGAACGCCCGCCTGGCCGCGCGGCTCACCGGTTGGCGCATCGACATCCACTCGGACACCGAGCAGATAGGGACTGAGTCGGTGGAGGAGGGCCAGGCGGAGGCTGAGGCAGGTCGTGGCCGGACGCCGTGAGCGCCCGGGCGCGGTAGGCTGCGGTGCGGCCCACCTCTTGGGTCCGGTGCGCACCTGTGTGGGTTGCCGGACGCGGGGGGACAAGCCCGCCCTGGTACGTGTCGTCGTGGTCGACGCAAAACTTGCCGTCGACCGTGCCGGACGCCTGCCAGGTCGGGGAGCGTACGTGCACCCTGACCTTGCCTGCTTCGATCTCGCTGACCGCCGCCGAGCGTTCTCACGGGCCCTCCGGGTTCCTGGTCCGCTCGACGTCGAGCCCGTGAGGCACCACCTCAGCGCGATGGCCCTCACCGACCCAGCACCGCCACCATCGCACCCGCAGTAGTCAGGCAGCACGGTCCTATCCACCCACTGGAGAGCAGGTCGAGAAGCGCATGAGCACTCGATGAGACTCGTCTCAGAGCACCGCACCAGATGAGTACGCCCATGCAGTAGCAACGACGGCCAGGGACGGACCCGGGCCACGAAGGAGCACAGTGCCCGGCAAAGCCCGCGTCCACGAGCTTGCGAAAGAGCTCGGTCTGGAGAGCAAGTCTCTCCTCGCGTGGTTGAAGGAGAACGGCGAGTTCGTCAAGAGCGCCTCCTCAACCATCGAACCCCCCGTCGCCCGCAAGGTGCGCGAAGCCTTCCCAGCCCAGGCAGCAACTGCCGCAGCCCCCGCGCCTGAGCGCAAGCCCACCTCGGCGCCCGCCGCCACGGGGTCGCCGGCGCCCACCGAGGCTGCAGCGCCCGCCGCCCCGTCGCCGCTGCCTGGCCCGAGCCAGCCCTCCATGCCAGCTGCCGCGCGCGAGCAGTCCGAAGCGGTGCGTCCCGCGCCCGGTCCGCGGCGCGGCAATAACCCCTTCACCTCCTCACCGGACGATGGCACCCCGAGCATGCCGCCCCGCCCCGCTGCGCCGCGTCCTGCGGCTGCAGCCGGCCCTAGTGGCGCTGCTACGGGCGTGCCCCCGCGTCCAGGCTCCCCAGCAGGCCTCCCGCCGCGCCCGGGTGGGTCTGGCGCGCCCGTGCCTGGCATGCCACCGCGTCCGGGTGCCCCGCGCCCGGCTCCTTCTGCCGGGCCGCGTCCCAGTCCGGGTGCCTTCTCGCCCCGTCCGGGTGGCCCGGCCGGCCCTGGTGGTCCGAATGGCCCTGGCGGCCCGCGTCCCGGTCCCGGCATGTTCCCGCCGCGTCCGGCCGGCGCACGCCCGGGCATGCCCGGTGCGCGTCCTGGTGGCGCCCCGGGCGGTCGTCCCGGTGGAGGTCCTGGTGGCCCCGGCGGTCCCGGTGGTGGCGGTGGCTTCGCCGGACGCCCCGGTGGTGGCGGCGGCTTCGCCGGTCGACCCGGTGGTGGTGGCCCCCGTGGTGGCGCTGCCCGCGGTGGTGCGGCTCCCGGTGCCTTCGGGCGCGCCGGAGGTGGTCGTCCAGTTCGCGGCCGCAAGAGCAAGAAGCAACGTCGTCAGGAGTTCGACAACCTCGCTGCCCCGTCCATGGGCGGTGGCGTTGCCCGCGGAAACGGCGAAACCGTCCGGCTGCCCCGTGGCGCGTCGCTGGCCGACTTTGCCGACCGCATCAACGCCAACCCCGGCTCGCTCGTGCAGGTGGTCTTCACCGAGCTCGGCGAGATGGTCACAGCCACCCAGTCCTGCACCGACGAGACCCTGCAGCTGCTCGCCGCGCACCTGGGCTACGGCGTCCAGATCGTCACGCCCGAGGAGGAGGACGCCGAGCTGCTGACGCGGTTCGACCTGTCCTTCGGAGGCGACTACGACGACGAGTCCGAGCTCACACCGCGGCCCCCGGTGGTCACGATCATGGGTCACGTCGACCACGGCAAGACTCGGCTGCTTGACGCGATCCGGTCCACTGATGTCGTTAAGGGCGAGGCCGGCGGGATCACGCAGCACATCGGTGCCTACCAGGTGCACCACCCCGTCGAGGGCGGTGTTCGTGAGATCACCTTCATCGACACCCCGGGCCACGAGGCCTTCACCGCCATGCGTGCGCGTGGTGCGAAGGTGACCGACATCGCGGTGCTGGTGGTCGCGGCGGACGACGGCGTCAAGCCACAGACCATCGAGGCTCTCAACCACGCCCAGGCGGCCGACGTACCGATCGTGGTCGCGGTCAACAAGATCGACAAGGAGGGCGCCGACCCGGCGAAGGTCCGCGGTCAGCTCACCGAGTACGGCCTGGTCGCTGAGGAGTACGGCGGCACGACCATGTTCGTGGACGTGTCCGCGAAGGCGGGCCTGGGCCTCGAGGAGCTCCTCGACGCGATCCTGCTGACCGCCGACGCGGCGCTGGAACTGTTTGCGGACGCGACCGTCGACGCACAGGGCACCGCCATCGAGGCCCGCCTCGACAAGGGCCGTGGCCCGGTCGCGACCGTCCTCGTCCAGCGCGGCACGCTGCGCGTCGGTGACTCGATCGTTGCCGGTGACGCGTTCGGCCGCGTACGGGCGATGCTCAACGAGCGCGGCGAGAACGTCACCGAGGCGGGCCCGGCCCAGCCCGTGCAGGTCCTCGGGTTCACCTCCGTGCCCGGCGCCGGCGACAACTTCCTCGTCGTCGGTGAGGACCGCATGGCGCGCCAGATCGCTGAGCAGCGGGCTGCCCGCGAGCGCAACGCCGCGCTCGCCCAGACCCGCGGCCGCCCCACCCTCGAGTCGCTGTTCGACCGGCTCAAGGATGGCGAGAAGACCCAACTCAACCTCATTCTCAAGGGTGACGTGTCGGGTTCGGTCGAGGCTGTCGAGGACGCTCTGCTCAAGATCGACGTTGGTGAGGAGGTGTCGCTGCGGATCATCGGCCGCGGCGTCGGTGCCATCACCGAGAACGACATCAACCTCGCCAACGCGTCGGAGGCTGTCATCCTCGGCTTCAACGTTCGGCCCGAGGGCAACGCCCGCGAGCTGGCCGAGCGCGAGCACGTCGACATCCGCTACTACTCGGTCATCTATGCGGCGATCGAGGACATCGAGGCGGCGCTCAAGGGCATGCTCAAGCCCATCTACGAGGAGGCGCAGCTCGGGACCGCCGAGGTGCGCGAGGTGTTCCGATCCAGCAAGTTCGGCAACATCGCCGGCTGCCTCGTCCGGTCCGGCGTCATCGTCCGCAACTCCTCCGCGCGCCTCGTGCGTGACGGAGTAGTCGTGGCCGACAACCTCAAGATCGAGTCGCTGCAGCGCTTCAAGGACGCGGCGACCGAGGTCCGCGAGGGCTACGAGTGCGGTATCGGTCTTGGTTCCTTCAACGACATCAAGTCCGACGACGTCGTCGAGACCTTCGAGATGCGCGAGGTCCCCCGCAAGTAGCTCACGCCCTCTGGCGCAAATCCACACGGTGATAGCCATGTGGATTTGCGCCAGCGGGGCGGCGCGGTCGTTTTCGAGGAAGGGTTAGATGTGGTCACGGGAAGTCTCGCGCTTGATGTGCTCCTCGGGGACGTTCACTCGCTCAAGCAGAAGCGGTCGCTGGTCCGTCCGGTGATCGCCGAACTCAAGCGCAAACATGCCGTGAGCGCTGCCGAGGCAGGGCATCTCGACCTGCACCGGCGGGCTCTCATCGGCGTCGCGGTGGTCGCCGCAGACGCCGCTCACGTCCGCGACGTGCTTGACGCCTGCGAGCGCCTGGTCGCTGCCCGACCCGAGCTGGAAGTGCTGTCCGCTCGGCAGAACCTGTGTGGAGATGAGGACTGATGGTCGACGTCGCACGAGCACGCAAGCTGGCCGTACGCATCCGCGAGATCGTCGCGGCAACCCTGGAGACCCAGGTCAAAGACCCTCGCCTAGGCATGGTCACGATCACCGACGCGAAGGTCACCCCTGACCTGCGCGAAGCCACGATCTACTACACCGTGTACGGCGACGACGTCGTCCGGCAGGAGTCGGCCATGGCGTTGGAGAGCGCCAAGGGCGTCCTGCGCAGCACCGTCGGCAAGCAGACCGGGGTGCGTTACACCCCGTCGCTCGCCTTCATCGCCGACATCGTCCCCGAGACCACAGGACGGCTTGAGGAGCTCCTTGCCCAGGCCCGCGAGGCGGACGCCCGCGTGCAGGCGATCGCGAGCAGTGCCGCCCCGGCTGGCGAGGCTGACCCCTACCGCGTGCCGCGTGTCAGCGAGGACCACAGCAACGACCAGAGCGATGACCAGAGCGAGGACCACGCCGAGGATCCCGAGCGGGAGCCCGCGTGAGCGCTGACGAGGCCGACTGGACGAGAGCGGTCGGCCTGCTCACGGCGTATGACGAGGTTGCTCTGGTCTGCCACGTCGGGCCGGACGGCGACGCCCTGGGCTCCATGCTCGCCCTCGGCATCGCGCTGAGGGACCGTGGGACCAAGGTTCGCGCCTCCTTCGGCAGCGAGCCGTTCAAGGTGCCGGTGGCCTACGCCGGGCTGCCTGGTCTGGACCTGCTCGTCCCGGCGGATGAGATCGCTGAGGCACCCGGGCTGCTTGTCACCTTCGACACCGGCAGCATCGACCGGCTCGGTTCGCTGGGCGACCGGGTCGCGGCCGCAGCCGACGTGCTGGTGATCGACCACCACGTGAGCAACACCCGCTTCGGAACGGTCAACTTGGTCGACGTGCACGCGGCCGCGACCGCCGTCGTGGTGGTCGAGCTGCTCGACCGGCTGGGACTGCCCCTGACAGCCGAGATCGCCGCACCCGTCTACACCGGCTTGGTAACCGACACGGGCTCGTTCAAGTACGCCGCGACGACGCCGGCCGTGCACCAGCTGGCCGCGCGGCTGCTGGCGACCGGCATCCGGCACGACCTGATCAGTCGCGACATCTGGGACACCGCATCGTTCGCCTACGTCCAGCTGCTCGGTGCCGCATGCGCGCGCGCTGTCCTCGAGCCGGCCGCAGTAGCCGGTCTCGGTCTGGTCTGGACGACCGTCACGGAGGAGGACCTCTCCGGTGCTGGGCTGGCCCTGTCGGATGTCGAAGGCGTCATCGACGTCGTGCGCACCGCCCGTGAGGCGGAGGTCGCTGCGGTGATGAAGCGCGACCCGGCCGACGGCCTGCTGAAGGTCTCGACCCGCTCCAAGGGTGCCGTCGACGTCGGTGCCATCTGCGGGTCGCTCGGTGGAGGCGGCCATCGCTTTGCCGCCGGCTTCACGTCCAGCGAGGACGTCGACGAGACGCTGGGCAAGCTCCGGGCAGCACTGGCCACCGCTCCGCACCTGCCGGTGTGACCGCTGCCGACCGGGGTCCCGCACCGGACGGGCTGGTGGTCATCGACAAGACCAGCGGTTGGACCTCGCACGACGTGGTCGGCCGGAGCCGGCGCCTCGCCCGTACCCGCAAGGTCGGCCATGCGGGCACGCTCGACCCGATGGCCACCGGCGTCCTCGTGCTGGGGATCGGCAGGGCCACCCGGCTGCTCGGCCACCTCGCGCTGACGGACAAGACCTACGACGCGACCATCCGGCTGGGCGTCACCACGGTGACCGATGACGCCGATGGCCAGGTGACGGCCGAGGTGTCGGCCGCCTCGGTCACCGACGAGCAGGTCGCCATCCAGATCGGCGTGTTGACAGGCGACCTGCTGCAGGTCCCGTCGTCGGTGTCGGCGATCAAGGTCGACGGTGTGCGGTCCTACGCGCGGGTGCGCGCCGGAGAGGAGGTCGAGCTCAAGGCCCGACCGGTGACGGTGACGACGTTCGACCTCCTGGCCCGTCGCGGCGACGACCTCGACGTACGTGTGAAGTGTACCAGCGGCACCTACATCCGGGCCTTGGCCCGCGACCTCGGCGCCTCCCTGGGAGTGGGCGGTCACCTAACCGCCCTGCGCCGTACCCGGGTGGGGCCGTTCGGGCTCGACGTCGCCCGGACACTGGAGCAGCTGGGGGAGTCCTTCGACGACGCGGTGGTGCCGCTGGACCTCGCCGTGACGCGGTCCTTCCCCCGACGCGAGCTGTCCGCGGACGAGGCGCTGGCACTGTCCTACGGCAAGAAGCTCGACCCCACCGGGGTGCAGGGCACAGTCGGGGCTTTCGCCCCGTCGGGACAGTGCGTGGCCTTGCTCGAGGACGCAGGCGAGGTGGCCCGCCCGACAGTGGTGTTCCGTCCCGCCTGACTAGGCTGGCGGGCATGTTGCGTCCTGCAAGCTGCATCGGGCCCGCGGGTGGGAGTCCCGTCTGGGTAGGTACCGGAACGCTCAGTAGCAGGCCCCGGTTCGTCATCGA
>JAYTHM010000253.1:0-1597 GCA_043732645.1 Frankiales bacterium | reverse complement strand
GGGAGGGTGCGGCGGTGATGACCATCACCGGGTCGCCGTCGGCGTCCCCGACCCAGGTCTCTTCGGTGGCCGGTCCGGCGATCCGCATCCGGGCGATGTGGGTCTTGGGCAGCTCCCGGGTGCCTGTGTAGACCCGGACGTGACCGTCCAGGTAGAGGAACCCCACAGCGTCGGGGCGGGCGGCGGCGTGATGGCGCCCCAACGCGGCCTGCAACAGTGCGCCCCGGCCGTAGCCGGCGAGCTCGGCCAGTTTGCGGCGCAGCGTCTTGACCTCCGGGGCCCGGTCCAACCCCAGCACCCGGCCCAGGTCAGCGGGCCGGATCCGGGTCGCAGCCTCGGCGCGCGGCTCGCGTAGCAACGCCAGGAACACCCCCATCAGCAACACCGCGCGCAGCCCGTAGAAACCCTTGCGCATCGGCGGGAAGACCTCGCCGGCGACGGGCAGCAACCCAGTCATCTCCAACGCGGGCAACGCCAACAACAACCCAGCCAACGGCAGCTGGGCGCCTTCGGTGATCACCACCGGCGCCTCGACCAGGTCCCCGAACCGGGCCGCGACCCGCTCGGTGGTCCGCGGCACGGGCGGGGCCAGCACCACCAGGACAGCGTCCTCTTCGGCGTCGTCCTTAGGCTCGTCCACGTCGACGTCCGGCTCGACCACGTAGACGTTCGGCTCGACCGGGACCCGATCCCGCGGGGTGACTCGCCCCAACGCGACCCGGACCGTCGCGGTGGACACCCCGGTCGCGACGGCGACCTGTTGCAAGGTCAGACCGGTCGCGTCCAGTTTCACGATCCGCGCAGCCAGGGAAGTGGTGAGCTTGCTGGGACGCCTGGGTCCGGGACGCTCGGTCACCAGCCCCAGCACCCCGCCGGTGCCGAACGCCTGCTTCCAGCGCCACAACGTGGCCTCGTTGACCCCGAACGCGGACGCGACTTCAGCCACCGAGGCGATCTTGGTGGTCACCAGTTGCACGGCGGCCAACCTCCGGCCGGCCTGGTCGGCGCTGGCGTAGCTGAACGTGGCCAACCCGAACACGAAGACCACGCCGCCTTCGGGACCTTCCAACAGGCCCGCTGAGGGACCCACCGAACGGGCCTGTGCCGGCAGAAGCTGTAGCACCGGCTGGTTCACTCGACTCATTCTGCCCCCTCATTGACCTTGCATCTATTATCTCAGATAGCAGACATGAAAAGGCGGCACGACACGCCGAAAAGCCATACACAGCAACGAAAGTTCAAGACCTACCCGGTTGCTATGTCAGGAGTTCTGGATTCACTTCCGAACGCCTGGGCAAGATGCCCTCGAAGCTCGACATCGCCGACCTCGACGCGCCGCTGATCGGTGCGTTCCTGGAACACCTGGAGGTCGAACGGGGCAACTCAGCCCGCACTCGTAACTCCCGACTGGCGGCCGTTCGCTCACTCTTCCGCTACGCGGCCGTTCGTGCCCCGCAGGACGGCGCGGTCATCCAGCGCGTGCTAACGATGTCGGGTCCCCGCACAATCCAGTCACCGGTGGCGTTCCTGACCAAGGCCGAAGTCGACGCCCTGTTGGCCGAGCCTGACCAGGCAACATGGGCGGGCCGACGCGACT
>JAYTHM010000252.1:0-1607 GCA_043732645.1 Frankiales bacterium | reverse complement strand
TCCTGAGGCTGTCGGAGTCCCGTATCGGCCGCGCTTGGGTGGCGATCCGGGAGGACGAGCTGGCTGCCGCCGCGACCGGCATCAACACGACCCGGCTGAAGCTGCTCGCCTTCGCCCTGGGGGCCACCCTGGCCGGGGCGGCCGGCACGGTGAACGCGCACGTGGTCAAGGTCGCCGCCCCCGACTCGTTCACCTTCATCGAGTCGGCGACGCTGCTCGCTGCGATCATCCTAGGTGGCATGGGGACCGTGCCAGGGGCACTGCTTGGGGCCACGGTGCTCTACCTGCTTCCGGAGAAGCTGCGCTTCCTGCACGACCTGCGGCTGCTCGTGTTCGGCATCGCCCTGGTGCTCATCATGCGGTTTCGACCGGAGGGCCTCGTGGCAAGCAAGCGACGTGCCAGAGAGTTCCATGACCACGAGACCGACCCGGCAGCGGAGGCGCTCGCGTGAGCGTGCTTGAGGCCCGTGCAGTCACCAAGCGGTTCGGCGGTCTGACGGCTGTCAAGGACGTCGACCTGGTCGTCAACGAAGGTGAGATCCTCGGCCTGATCGGTCCCAACGGAGCGGGCAAGACGACGTTCTTCAACTGCCTCACCGGCATGGAGACGCCCACGGCGGGCGACGTCACCTACAAGGGTGTGCCGCTGCCCAAAAGACCTGACCTGATCACCAAGGCTGGCGTCGCCCGCACCTTCCAAAACATCCGGCTGTTCAACAACATGACGGCTCTCGAGAACGTCATCGTCGGCCGGCACACCCGCACGAAGGCCGGTGTCTTTGCCGCCATCGGACGCGGCCCTCGCTACCACCGTGAAGAGCGGGAGTCCGAACAGACAGCCCGCGAGCTGCTGACGTTCGTCGGGCTCGGCCGGGTCGGCGACGAGCTCGCCAAGTCCCTGCCGTACGGCGACCAACGTCGCCTGGAGATCGCCCGCGCCCTCGCCACCGAGCCGGGGCTGCTGTTGCTCGACGAGCCGACCGCCGGCATGAATCCGAATGAGACCGCGGCCGCGATCGACCTGGTCAAGGGCGTCCAGGCCCGGGGGATCGCGGTGGTGCTGATCGAGCACGACATGCGCTTCGTCTTTGGCCTGTGCGACCGTGTTGCCGTCCTCGTGCAGGGGCAAAAGCTACTCGAGGGCAGCCCCTCCGAGGTGCAGTCCGACGATCGGGTCATCGCCGCCTACCTGGGCAAGCCCACCGAGGCCGAGTCCGCCACCGGTGGGGACACCGTCGAGGGGGACATCGTCGAGGGAAACAAGGCATGAGCCTGCTGGAGGTACGTGACCTCCGGGTCGCGTACGGCGCGATCGAGGCGATCAAGGGGATCAGCCTCGACGTCGAGGAGGGCCAGGTCGTGACCCTGATCGGCACCAACGGTGCTGGCAAGACGACGACGCTCAGGACGCTGTCAGGACTGCTCAAGCCGCTGGCCGGTGAGGTGACCTTCGACGGCAAACGGCTCGACACCATGAAGGCCCACGACATCGTCAAGCAAGGTGTGGCGCACTCCCCGGAGGGACGTCGCATCTTTCCCCTGATGACCGTCGAGGAGAACCTCGAGCTCGGGGCCTACAGCCGCAAGGGCGCAACGACCGGCGAGGA
>JAYTHM010000251.1:0-16605 GCA_043732645.1 Frankiales bacterium | reverse complement strand
ACCGAGCAGCTCGCAGCGCTGCTCCCAACCAGGTTGGAGGACCAGGCCCGCCGCGCCCAGGACTCCCACCGGGTGGCCCTGCAACCAGACCCCGACCGCCCCGGTGGCCAGATCACCATCGACGCCAACACCGAACTGTGGGAAACCCTGCACGTCCTGCTCGCAGCACTGGCCACCCGCGACCCCCACACCCCCCTAGACACCGCCGCCCTCCAAGCCCTACGCGACCAAAGCCTCACCCCCGATGAGCTCACCGAGCTCTACCAACACCACGAACACACCGACTGCAACCCCCTGCGCACACCCGACGAACGCGGCGCACACCACCCACGGTCAAAGGGCAAACGCCCGCACGACGCACTGCTGCTCCTGCTCCAGACCGCCCTAGCCCAAGGACTCACCGGCAGCCACCACAAAACCCCCGTCAGCATCAACGTCACCCTCAGCAGGCAGCTACTCGACCACCTACCCGGCGCTCGCCCCGCCACCGGAGCCAGCGGAAAGATCATCCCGACCAGTCTCCTCCTACGCTGGTGGTGCAACGCCACGATCACCCCCATCGTGCTCAGCCACACCCTGCAGCCACTCGGCACGATCCACACCCAACGAACCCTCACCAGCCGTGGCGGCAAAGCCAGCCTCACCCAACACCGCGGACCCACCAGCGCCTACGCCGGCCTGACCTGCTGCCGCCCCGGCGACCCCCTCACCCAACGCGAACCCCACCACCTCACCCGCTACGCGATATGAGCCACCACCAGCACCAACGACACCATCTGGACCTGCCAAACCCTCCCACCACCAACCAAACCACCCAACTCCTCACCGGCACATGGGCCAACGAACACGGCTACGTCACGCCTCCATTGACGTAGCCGGAGTCGGGGATCCAGCGCCTTGACGACCGACCTCACAGCCATGGGGTCCTGGCTAGCCGCAGCCGCCGTTGGTCCAGCGACACACAGGTCAGAACCAGCGAGCAAGGACCTCGGCGACACCGTCGTCGTCATTGGAGGTCGTGACCTCGTCGGCGATCTCAAGGACCGAGGGGTGGGCGTTGGCCACCGCGATACCCAGACCGGCCCAGGTCAGCATCGGCAGGTCGTTGGGCATGTCGCCGAAGGCAACGACGTCACTGGCGGGGATGCCCCGCTCGGCGGCGAGGCGGGCGAGGCCGGTGGCCTTGGAGACGCCGGCCGCGCTGATCTCCAGCAGCCCGTCGGTCGAGGAGTGCGTCAGGGTCACCGTGTCGCCGACGGCTGCGACGGCGGCTGCGAGCAACTCATCGGAGCCTAAGCCCGCGTGACGCGCGAGCAGCTTCACCACGTCGGCCGACAGCAGCTCGTCGACGTGCGCGGTGCTGCGTGGGTCCGCGGAGTCCCAACGAGGGACGTATGTCGGCTCGTGGGCGAACGGCTGACCCAACGGCTCCACCGCGAAGGTGATGCCGGGGATCGCGTCCCGCAGGGCGGTGGCGACGTCACGTCCGACGGTGGAAGGGAGCAGGAACGACTCGAGGACCTGCTCGGCGTGGAGGTCGTAGACGACCGCGCCGTTGGCGCAGACCGCGATGCCGTGATGCCCGGTCTGGTCGGCCACGACCTTCATCCAGCGGGTTGGCCGACCGGTGACCATGACGAACGGGACGCCGGCGGCCTCCACCGCCGAGATGGCGGCCTTGGTCCGGTCGGAGATCGTCCCGTCGGAGCGGACGATCGTGCCGTCGAGGTCGGAGGCGACCAGCCGGGGGGTCACGGCGTGAGCTCGGTGACGCCACCCAGGAACGGACGCAGCGCGACAGGTACGTGCACCGACCCGTCCCCCAGCTGGTGTACCTCGAGAAGGACAGCGATGGTGCGGCCCACCGCGCAGAGCGTCCCGTTGAGGGTGGCGGCCACGCGTGGGCCTTCCGGCGTACGTCCTCGCACGTTGAGACGGCGGGCCTGGAAGTCGGTGCAGTTGGACGTGGAGGTGAGCTCCAGCCAGCGTTCCTGGGACGGCAGCCAGGCCTCATTGTCGAACTTGCGGCAGGCGCTGGAGCCGAGGTCACCGGCCGCGACGTCGATCGTGCGGAAGGTCAGCTCGAGGTCGCTGAGGAAGGCCTTCTCCTGTTCGAGAAGGCGGGCGTGCTCGGCCTCGGCGTCGGCCAGCTCGACGAAGGAGAACATCTCCACCTTGTCGAACTGGTGCACCCGGATGATGCCGCGGGTGTCCTTGCCGTGACTGCCCGCTTCCCGCCGGAAACAGGACGAGAAGCCCGCGTAGCGCAGGGGAAGTGCGTCCAGGACCTCGCCGGAGTGGTAGGCCGCCAGCGGCACCTCGGAGGTACCGACGAGGTATAGGTCGTCGGCCTCGAGCTTGTAGACCTCTGCCGCGTGGGCACCCAGGAAGCCGGTGCCCTCCATGGCCTCGGGGCGCACGAGCGCCGGGGCGATGACTGGGATGAAGCCAGCCGCGACGGCCCGGGCCATCGCCAGGTTCACCAGGGCCAGTTGGAGAAGCGCTCCGGGACCGGTGAGGAAGGCAAAGCGAGAGCCGGAGACCTTGGCGCCGCGCTCGGTGTCGATGGCCTTCAGGATCTCACCGACTGCCAGGTGGTCACGGACCTCGAAGTCGTAGGTCGGCACCTTGCCGGTCTGCTCGAGCACCACGAAGTCGGCCTCGCCGCCGGGGGGCGTGAGCGGGTGCACGACGTTCGGGATCGCCAGGTGGGCAAGGCGCAGCGCCTGGTCAGCGGCGGTCTGCGTGAGCTCGGCGTCCTTGACCTCGGCGGCCAGGGCCTTTGCGCGCTCCAGGACAGCGGGGCGATCCTCGGTCGTGGCGGTCCGCACCGACTGGCTGACGGCTTTCTGCTCACCGCGCAGGTTGTCGGCGCGACTGACCGCGCCGCGACGCTCCTCGTCGGCCTTGAGCAGGGCATCGACGAGGGCGGGGTCGTCGCCGCGGGCGGTCTGGGAGGCGCGGACCCTGTCGGGGTCCTCGCGCAGCAACTTCAAGTCAATCACCCCATCAGGCTATCGGGGTTGGTGCGAAGGGGTTCAGCGGCGGGAGAAGCGCCCGCGGCGTTGGGGCTCGGGCTCCATGACCTCTCGTGGCTGTACGGCGGTGCGGGTCGCGTAGCCGATCGCCTGCAGCTCCTCGGGGCTGAGCGAGTGGTCGCTCTCCCCCCCCTTGACGCCCTTGGCATAGGTGCGGGTCTCCGACCGCCCGTTGATCGAGGTGAGCACAAGACCGTCGCCGGCGTCGTCGAGCAGCGCGGCGCTGAACGACAGGCGGCCACCCATGTCCCCAAAGGCGTCGTACCGCACCACCGCGACGTGCCGGAGCGCGTCGGACAGGTCGGCGCGGGCTGCGGACAGGTCGTCGCGGAGCCGGCCGACGTCGGTGCGCAGGGCCTCGGACTCACGGTGCTGACGGGTGACCGCTTCCACGAAGGTCATGCCCCTGTCGCCGCCGGTCAGGTCGCGGTGTGCGCGGCTGAGCTTGTTGAAGCGCGCCAGCAGGGCAACCGCCAGGCCAAAGGACACGACCGCCACCCCAGCCGCGGCGAGGGCGACGACCTCGAGGGTCTGGCGGTCGAGGAGCACGTGCAAAGACTACCGACCCGACCGATGATCACTGCCTGACCGACCCGGACGTCTGACTAAGGTGCGCAGGTGGACCGGGAACAGGCGTCGCGACTGCTCGAGCAGGTCGCTTCCGGCGTGCTCACCCCCGCGGACGCCCTCAACCGCTTCGCCACCGCGCCGTACGACGCCCTTGCGCACTCCCTCGTCGACACCCACCGCGCGCTGCGTACCGGCGACCCGGAGGTCGTCTACGCCGAGGGAAAGACGACCCAGCAGGTCCTCGACAACGTCGCCCAGCTCCGTGCCTCCTCCGACCGGGTCCTCGTCACCCGCTGCTCCCCCGAGGTCGCAGCGGCCCTAGGTGGGTCGGGACGGACCGTCCTGGTCGGCTCCCCGCCCGCTCCCCGCGGTCTCGTGGCGATCCTCGCAGCCGGTACGTCGGACGGGCCCGTCGCCCAGGAGGCAGCGCTCACGGCGGTGGCGTTCGGGGCGTGCGTCGAGCGGGTCGATGACGTGGGGGTGGCCGGGCTGCACCGGCTGCTCGCGGCCCGGCCCGTCCTGGACCGGGCGGACGTGATCATCGTCGTGGCCGGCATGGAGGGCGCGCTGCCGTCGGTCGTGGGTGGCCTGGTCGGGACGCCGATGGTCGCTGTGCCGACCTCGATCGGCTACGGCGCCGCCTTCGGGGGGCTGGCCGCGCTGCTGGCCATGTTGAACTCCTGCGCGCCGGGCGTCACCGTCGTCAACATCGACAACGGGTTCGGCGCGGGGGTGTTCGCGGCCCGGGTAGCGCGTCGGGTTGCGGCGGGAGCGCCGCCTTCGGGGGGCGGGGCTTCCTCGGGGACGAGTGCTTCCTTGGGGGGCACGGCGTTCTCGGGGGGCACGTCGTGATCGGGTGGCTCGACTGCCAGGCCGGCGTCAGTGGCGACATGCTGCTTGGCGCCCTGGTCGATGCGGGTGTCCCGCTGTCGGTGCTGTCGGACGGAGTTGCCGCGCTCGGGCTCGGGCTGTCCCTGATCACCTCCCCCGTGACCCGGGCCGGGCTGGGCGCGTGCAAGGTCGACGTGCAGATCCACGGGCAGGGCGACGGCAGCGAGCCGGCCAAGGAGCCGGTCCGCACCTGGGCCGTCATCCGGGACCTCCTGGGCGACGCGCCGCCCGCGGCGCCCGAGGCCTTCCGTCGGCTGGCCGAGGCCGAAGCCGCCGTCCACCGGGTACCTGTCGAGGACGTGCACTTCCACGAGGTCGGTGCCCTCGACGCCCTCGCTGACATCGTCGGGGTCTGCACCGGCTTTGCCCACCTCGCCGCCCACCACGGGCTGACCGAGCTGCACTGCTCAATAGTCGCCCTCGGGTCGGGGACGACCCGCGGCGCGCACGGGCCGCTGCCCGTGCCGGCCCCCGCGGTCCTGGCCCTGCTCGCCGGCCGCCCGGTCATCGCCGGCACGTCGCCGCACGAGAGCACGACGCCCACCGGGGCCGCCCTGCTCGCCGCACTGGTCACCTCCTGGGGACCGCTCCCCGCGATGAGCGTCACCGCGGTGGGTATGGGAGCCGGCGGCCGTGAGGTCGAGGAGGTTGCGAACGTCGTACGCCTCGTGCTGGGTGAAGCCCTGCCCGGCAGGGGATCTGCTGTCGTGCTCGAGGCCAACGTCGACGACCTGGACCCGCGGCTGTGGCCACACGTCCTCGCCACGCTGCTCCAGGCAGGGGCGTCGGACGCGTGGCTCACGCCGATCCTGATGAAGAAGGGGAGGCCGGCGTACACGCTGTCCGTGCTCTGCTCTGCCGCCCTGGAGGAGGGGCTGCGCAAGGTGGTGTTCCGGGAGACGAGCACTATCGGCCTGCGCAGCACGCGGGTCGACAAATACGCTCTGGTCCGCACCGATACGGAGGTCGTCGTCGAGGGTCAGCGGATCCGGGTCAAGGTGGCGTCCCTCGAGGGGACGGTGGTCAACCGCAACCCGGAGTGGGAGGACGTGCTCGCGGCCGCCACAGCGCTGGGCAGACCGGCGAAGGACGTGCTCGCCGACGCCGTTGCCCGGCTGGAGCGCTAGCTGTACCGCCCTAGACAGGTCAGACAGCGGTGAAGAAGGCGAGCGCGCCGGCGCCTCTCGCGAGCGGCACCCCAACGACGTCGTGGGTCGACGTACGACCGTTTCGCGTGAAGCGGACCAGGCCACGGGCCAGAGCTCCGGTCGACAGTGCCCGCAGCGGGGGGACCTGTCGCTCCGGCTCGGTCAGGGGCAGGGCTGCGGCCGTGAAGTCGACCAGCGTCACCATGTCGACGAGGAGGACGCCGAAGACCTGGCCGGGGTCGACCCGCAGCAACCCCGCGCAGCTCGTGCTCATGCCGGCGATCCGGCCGCGGGCGTCCAGCACGAGCACGGCCTCGTCGGCCTCGCGGACTCTCGTCGTCCACGCCTTGAGGCCCTCATCCTTAGGGGCATCGAGGTGCACCAGCCGAGGAAGCGAGGGGTAGGGCTCGACGAGCTCCTCCGCCAGCTCCTTCGGCTCGACCGGATCAGTCGGCACCGTCGGCACTGTCGGCACTGTCGGCACTGTCGGCACTGTGGGCTCGACCGGCGTCAGCCGGTGGAGCGGCATGAGGAGCTGAGGGTGCAGGGCGGCCGTGCTCATGAGGATGTCACCGTTGCGAGCCCCTCCGCCAGCGGACGAAACGTCCAGCCCAACTCGCGTTGCGCCTTGTCGCTGCTCGCCCAGAACGTCACCCCGTCGGAGGAGGCCACGACTTTGCGCAGGTTGCTCTGGAAGCCCAGGATCAGGCCGACGACCCGCCCGAACGGCGCGAGCCCCCGGAGCAGGACGGTTTGCACCGACCCCCGGGGAGGTTTGCGGCCGGCGACGCGCGCGAGCTCCGCGACCAGGGCCCCCATCCGGGTCGGTTCACCCGCCAGGACGTACGACGAGCCGTTGGTGCCCTTGTCGAGCGCGAGCAGGATGCCGGCCGCGACGTCGTCGCGATGGACGGGGGTGACGCCGAGGTCGGGGAAGGCCTTCAGAGGAAGCTTGCCCGCCAGGAGGCGATCGAACAGCCTGCCGATCTCGCTGGTGTCCTCGGGCCCGTAGACCGTGCCGGGCTGCACCGTCACCGGCGGCAGCCCGCGCGCGCCGAGCTCGAGCGCGCGCTCGTGCGCCTGCACCTTCGTCTGCTCGTAGGCCGACGTGAACCCGAGACCCTCCGGACGCAGCCACTGCTCGTCGGGGACATCCCCACGGGTGTTGCCGAACACCGCGACCGTGCTGACGTAGACCGCCTTGCGGACCCCACCGGCGAGTGCCGCGGCTGCCTTGGCCGGCGTCCGGACCAGCGCCACCACGTCGTCGTCGCGCTCTTGGAGCAGGCGCGCGACCTCTCCACCGATGAAACCGGTACCCCCGGTCAGGAAGACGCGCACCACGTTATGGTAGGGCCCCGATAGGCTGCGGCATATGAACGGCGTGCAGGTAACCAGCGAGGTCGGCCGGCTACGCACCGTGCTGCTGCACCGGCCGGGCGCGGAGCTACAGCGCCTGACGCCCCGCAACAGCGCCGACCTGCTGTTCGACGGCGTCCCCTGGGTGGGTCGGGCGCAGGACGAGCACGACGCCTTCGCGGCAGCGCTGCACGACCGCGGGGCCGAGGTGCTCTACCTGCAGGAGCTGCTGGCTCAGGCTCTCGATGTCCCCGAGGCTCGGGCGGAGGTCATCAACACGGCGGTCGCGCCGACGGTCGTCGGGCCAACCCTGGCCGCGACGCTGCGGACCTGGCTGCTCGACCTGCCGTCGACCGAGCTGGCCGCGCACTTGGCCGCCGGCCTCACCCACGACGAACTGCCGCGCAGCGGCGCCATGGGCGTCGTGGGCCGACTCGCGGGACCCCACGAGTTCCTCCTGCCGCCCCTTCCCAACCTGCTGTTCACCCGCGACTCGAGCGTCTGTGTCTCCGACCACGTCGCGATCACCAGCCCGTCGATGCGGGCACGGCAGCGCGAGACGTCCCTCACCGGCGCGATCTACCGCTACCACCCGCGCTTCGCCGGCACCCCATGGCTGTACGGCGGGTCGCGCGAGGAGGCGTGGTTCGAAGGTGGCGACGTCCTGCTGCTGGCACCGGGCGTGGTCGCCGTCGGAGTGGGCCAGCGGACCACCCCCGCAGGCGTCGAGGCCTTTGCCCTCAGGGCCTTTGCCGCCGGCGTCGCCCACACGGTGCTCGCGGTGCCGATCGCTCAGGAGCGCGCCACGATGCACCTCGACACCATCTGCACGATGGTCGACGTCGACGCCATCGTGATGTTCCCCGCGGTTGCCGACACCCTCGAGGCCTGGACCGTGACGGCCCTCGACGAGTCAGTGCACGTCAGCGGACCGGAGCCGTTCCTCGTCGCGGCCGCCAAGGCGATGGGCGTCGACGAGCTGCGGGTCGTCGACACCGGCCTCGACCCGGTCACAGCCGAGCGGGAACAGTGGGACGACGGCAACAACACCCTTGCTCTCGCGCCGGGGCTCGTCGTCGCCTACGAGCGCAACGTCGTCACCAACCAGGCCCTGGAGTCCGCAGGCATCGAGGTGGTCCGGATCGCCGGGTCGGAGCTCGGCTCCGGGCGGGGCGGTCCACGCTGCATGTCGTGCCCGGTCCTACGGGACCCGCTGGAATGAGGCTCATGCGGCGGGCCTGACCCGGCGTACGCGCGGACGGGTGAACCGGAGGACCTCGGCAGTCGAACGACGCACTGTGAACCGATCCGTCGTCTTGCGCGCCCTTACGGCCGCTGCCCTTGTCGGCGTCGCCGTCGTCCACCTGCGCATCGCTGGGAACTATGCGGGGATCGGCAAGCACCCGCTGGCGCTCAACGACCAGTTCTACGCGCAAGCCGTCATCGCGTTCGTGCTCGCGCTTGCGCTACTGGTGCGACCGCGGCTGCTGGTGTGGCTCGCGATCGCGGGCTTCTCCGCCGGGTCGCTGGCGGTGCTCGTCTACAGCCGCTCGAACTGCCTGCCCATCTACGGCTTCGACGGCTGCTATTCCGAGAGCTGGAGCGTCGAGGGCGCGAAGAACGCGGCGTACTTCGAAACCGCGGCCCTCGTGCTCGCAGCCGTCGGGGCGCTGACCGCACGGCGCAGGGTCACCGCAGCGTCAGCTGCCGGCTGAGCAGGCCGGAGCGGGCCCGGCGCTGGTCCTCGCTGAGGCTGCCGGACATCGCCAGGGCCTCGTCCAGGCGGACCCGCAGGGCCGCTGCGGGCTCCTCCAACTGCTCCAATCCGGTCTCCAGCGGCAGGTCCCAGACGGGGACGAGTAAGCCATGGGCACGAAACGATCCGACGTACCGGGTGGAGGGACCCAGGGACAGGCCCGCGACGCCTAGGCGTGCCATCGCGTCGAGCAGGTCGTCCTCGTCCTCCGGGAGCACCCAGCGCAGGTGCGTGCGCTCCTTCATCCGGCACCAGTAGCCGCTCTGGACGTTCGTGAGCTTGGCAGTGGGTACGACGGAGGCGTTGGCACGCTCCATCGACGCGGCGACCTCACCGTCGTGGTCGTCGGCACCCTCGACCCAGTAGTCGAAGCCGTCGTGGACGGTCACCTCGATCGGGGCGTCCTCGAGCAGGTCCTGCAGCCGCAGGCCGGGTCCGGGCAGGTCCGTCGGGTTGACGCTGGTCCCTGGCCGGGCGGCTACTACCTGCTCCAGGACGGCGGCCAGGTCGCGGCTTGCGTCGCCGGAGCGACTGTTGACCTGGAGGCCCAGGAACCGGCGACCGTCGACGGTGACCATGCCGGGCCACGCCATCGGCAGGACGGTCGAGAGGGTGACCGT
Organism: Frankiales bacterium; assembly: GCA_043732645.1. Lineage (GTDB taxonomy): Bacteria > Actinomycetota > Actinomycetes > Mycobacteriales > SCTD01 > RYN-111. The sequence continues at coordinate 7,223 of JAYTHM010000251.1, read as the reverse complement.
GACGTCGCTGCCCTTCAGGGTCAGGGGCGCCGTCGCTGCCGGGACGACCTCGCGCAGGGCGACCCAGTCGGTCTCGTCAACCCGCCCGGCAAACGGCCGCGCGACGAAGGCCGGCTTGGCAGTTCGGTCGGCCCGGTCGGCTTTGGCGACCTTGCGTCGGGTGCTGATGACGTTCTCCTGAGTGGTCTGCGGGAGTGGCCTGCGGGAGTGGTCTGCGGGAGTGGCTGCGAGGGGCTCTCTCTCGGCTCGCCGGCGGAGCGTAGTAGGCCTGACAATGAGGGCATGCGAGTCGGTGTCATCGGAGCGGGCATCTCCGGGATCGCCTGTGCCCGGGTGCTCGTCGGAGCCGGCCACGAGGTCGTGGTGTTGGACCGAGGACGGGTCCCCGGCGGGCGGATGGCGTCCCGCCGGTTTGCGAGCTCGCGGTACGTCGACCTGGGGGCGTCGTACTTCACGGTGAGCGAGCCGACGTTCGGCGCGGTCGTCGACGGGTGGGAGGCCGCCGGACTGGCGAGGCCGTGGACCAACCGCTTCGCGGTCTGGGACGGCACCTTCGGTCCCCCCAAGGACGGGCCGGTCCGCTGGGCCTCCCCGGGCGGGCTCCGGTCCCTCGTCGTCACGCTCGCCGAGGGGCTCGACGTGCGGCAGGGGGTCCACGTGAAACGGGTGTCCCGGCCGGCCGGCACCGCGGTGGACGGCTTCGACCTAGATGGCGACCGGTACGACGCGGTCGTGCTCGCCGTACCCGACCCGCAGGCGCTAGCCGCCCTGGACCCTGTCCTGCTGCGGGACAGCGCGCTGCCGAGCCTGGCGGACCGGGCCTGGGACCCGGTGCTCGTCTTGGCTGCCCGGTGGGACAGGCGTGACTGGGACTTCGAGGACGGGGTGTTCGTGCACGGCTCCGACGTGTTGTCCTGGGTCGCGGACGACGGCGCCCGACGGGGGGACAACGCTTACGTGCTCACCGCCCACTCGACACCGGCCTTCGCCGCCACCCGGCTCGCGGTACCCGCTGACTCCGCCCCGGACCTGGTCGCTGGGCTGGCCACCCTGGGGGTACCCGAGCCAGCGGAGGTCCTGCGGGTCCAGCGGTGGACCTTCGCCAAGCCGGTCGGACCACGTGAGCCCGCGTTCTTTCTCGAGGACGGTCTTGGGTTGTGCGGAGACGGCTGGGGGCGTTCCCGCGTCGAAGGTGCTTGGCTGTCCGGCACCCTCCTGGGCGAGGCCCTCGCCTGAGCGCTCCGTCCGGCGGGCCTGAGCAGGGTGGGCTGGAACCGTACGGCTGAGCTTGTGGGCGTACGCGATTGCTCGGCGCGGAGCCCCTCGGGGGCCAGGTGACGCCGACGGGGAACCGGGACAAGGCAGCTGAGATCGCGGTGACCCGGCCACATGGCTTGCAGTGATGCATAACCCGGGCCCGCACCGGGCGTGACGAGCGGCTCCCGGACCGAGGACGGCACGACACGTCCAACCCACGCTCCACCAAGGCCAGCGGCGGCCAGCGGCGGGAGCCAGGGAGGGGTTCGCCGAGGCCATAAACGAGCCGTGCGCGCGGTGGCAGGCCGGATGGGGTCAGCGGGAGAGCTGGCGCAGGACCCGGCGGGGGTGGTTGCTGATCACGGCGTCGACGCCGAGGCCGAGGACGTACGCGATGTCCTCGGGACTGTCGACCGTCCACACATGGAGACGGTTTCCGGAGGCGTGGACGCGTTCGACGAACCGTGGGTGGGCTTTGAGGATGTCGAGGGCGGGGCCAGCGATGTCGATGCGCGGGGGCAGAGTGCCGTCGCGGTAGCGCAGGGGCACGCGGGACAGCAGCAACACGGTCGGCAGCTCCGGGGCCATCAGGTGGATCCGCCGCAGGGAGGTCGCCGCGAACGACATCACCGTCACGCGCGATACCGAGCGGGAAACGGGGGACGCCAGCCCGTAGCGCGCGAGCAGGTCGAGGAGCGCACGCTCGACAAGACCGCCGTACCGGGTGGGGTGCTTGGTCTCGATGTGCAGTTCAACGGGGCGGTCGTGGTCCAGGGCGAGCTGCACCAGTCGCTCGAGGGTGAGCACGGAACCGTGGTCCTGCTCGGCCTGCTCCCAGGAAGCCTCGAGGAGCTGGTCGCGGGCCTTCCAGGACGCGAAGTCGAGGTCGGCGAGGTCGGCGAGCTCCAGGGTCGACACAACCCCGCGGCCGTCGGAGGTGCGGTCGACGCGGCGGTCGTGGACGCACACGAGGACACCGTCGCGGGTCAGGCGCACGTCGCACTCGAGGGCATCGGCGCCCTCGGCGACAGCCTTCTCGTAGGCGGTGAGCGTGTGCTCGGCATGAGCGCCGGAGGAGCCCCTGTGGGCCACGACCAAGGTCACACCATCATGGTGACGCACCGGCAGGGGTTCACGCACGGACGCGTCGTTCCGGAGCCTGGTGCTGCGGGCGGCCCTGCCGCAACGACGTCGAACGTGCCCGCCTGTTCAAGGTGATGTCGTCCCGGGCCTGCCGTCCCGCGAGCAGAGCAGCGGGAGCCCGCTCGGGGCTCAGAGCCGCGGTCGGAGCGCCACGAGCGGTGAGACCTCGTTCACGAGGTCGACCACCGGCTCGCCGTCGAGGGCCCGGAGCAGGTTGGCCTTGGCCTGCCCGATGATCCGCATCGCGGCTTCCTGCGTCGACCCGGCGGTGTGCGGCGACAGCAGCAGCCCTGGTACGCCGAGCAGGCCGCTCGCGGGTGGGAGCGGCTCGACGGCATAGACGTCCGTGGCAGCCCGGATCCGGCCGCTGCGCAGCGCCTCGAGCAGGGACGGCTCGTCCACGACCTCGCCGCGGGCGCCGTTGACGAGCAGGGCACCGGGCTTCAATGTGGCGATCCTGGTCGCGTCGAGCAGGCCACGGGTCTGGTGGCCGAGGGCGATGACGAGGACGACGACGTCGCTGGTCGCGAGCAGCGCGTCGAGCGGCTGGTAGGGGACGGGCGCGTCAGCGTGCTCACTGCGGGACCAGTAGGTGACGGTGCAGCCCAGGGCTTGGAACAGCGCGCTGGTCTGGCGCCCGACCGCCCCCATCCCGACGACCCCGACGTGCTGGCCGGCGAGCTCGCGGGTACCGAGGGAGATCTGCGGCCACTCGCCCCGGCGTACCGCCGCATCGGCGTCGACGGTCCGCTTCACCAGGGCGAAGGTCGCGCTCACGCACCACTCGGCGACGCTCGTTGCGTTGGCACCGGCACAGTTAGCGACCGGCGTACCCCGTCGGGTGCAGGCGTCGAGGTCGATGCCGTCGACGCCGGCGCTGGGCTGCTGGACGAAGGCCACCCGCGGGCCGGGGTCCTTCAGGGTCAACAGCGGTGACCAGTCCCCCAGCACCAGGTCGACCGTGGGCAGCAGCGCCTCAACCTGCTCCTGGGTGCGCTCAGCAGGGGTGACGAGCTCGACTCGGGGGTCGCCGAACATCGCCTCGAGCAGGTCGTGCGGGAGGGGTGGGAGCGCGAGCAGCCGCCACCTGGCCGTGGGGGGGTGGGCGGGGGTTCCCGGGTCGGGGGTCACTTCTGGCTGCGGGTCACTACTGGGCGCGGGACAGGAGGGCCGGGTCGATCGTGCAGGCCTGGTCGAGGCTAAGAACCTGCACGAAGCGGCCCATCGCGAGGTACTTGCCAACCACCAGGGTCAGGTCGACGACACCGGCTGGTCCGAGATGGGCGCTCAGGTCCCCGATCAGGCCGTCCTGGATCGCAGCACTGTCGGTGCAAAAGCGCTCGGCGTAGCGGAGGGCGACCCGTTCGGCGGGGTGAAGTCCTCGTGGTCGGTGCCGACCTGCGCGAGCTCGGCCTCCGTCACCCCGCTCCCCTCGCGGCGTACGACCAGGCACAGGGCGCACTGGTTGAGTTGCGCCACCCGGTAGCGGACGAGCTCGTGCCGCCGCGGGTCGAGCCCGGTCTGGGCGACGGCCTTCTCGTAGGCCATTACGACGACGAGGAAGTGCGGCGCGAGCTATAGGGCGCCCGCGACCCTCCAGGTCCGTGCCCTGAGGCAGGTCGATCCTGGCCATGCGACTCCTTCGGCTCGGGGGCGCTGTCGTGCAGCTGTCTCGGGGGCACGGCAGCACGTTCTGCAGCACAGCGCAAGGGCCCACGCGCTGTCAGGCCAGCTGATCAGACGATCCAGGCCTGCTCTGCGTCGCTGACGACGGGCAGGTCCTGCGCAGCCCAGGCAAGCATGCCGCCCTCGACGTTGCGGGCCTCGACGCCCTGCGCGAGCAGCCACGCGGTGGCTTGCGAGGAGCGGCCGCCGACCCGGCAGACCACGGACAACGGCCGGTGCGCGGGCACCTCCGCGAGGCGGTCGGGCAACTCGTACAGCGGGATATGGACCGCGTGCGGAGCGTGGCCGGCGTTCCACTCGTCGTGCTCACGGACGTCGAGCAAGGTCTCGTCGCTGGCCTGCTGGGGGGTGACGGTCGGGATCTCGTACGGATGCATGCCAGCAGTCTCTCAACAGGCCCGCAACAGTCCTGCAGTCAGCCCTACTTGAGCAGCCGCGACATCCGACGGTCGGCAAGGGGCTTGCCGCCGGTCTGGCAGGTCGGGCAGTACTGCAGGGACTTGGTCGTGAAGGACACCTCGCGGATCGTGTCGCCGCAGCGTGGGCACGGGACGCCGGTGCGCGCGTGCACGTTGAGGTTCGACTTCTTCTCGGCCTTGAGCTCGCCTGCGGCCATGCCCTCGGCCCGCACGACGGCCTCCCGCAACGTCCGCACCAGCGCCTCGTGGAGCTGGGCCACCTCCGGGGACGTGAGGTGGCCGGCTGGCTTGAAGGGCGACAGGCCCACCTCCCAGAGGACCTCGTCGCTGTAGGCGTTGCCGACCCCCGCGATGACCGACTGGTCGGTCAGGACCCCCTTGACCTGCGCGCGGACACCCGCGAGCAACTCCCCCAGCCGCTCGGCGGTGAACTCCGGCGACAACGGGTCGATTCCCAGCCGGGCCACCCCCGGGACCTCGGAGGCATCGGAAACGACGTACACGGCGAGGCGTTTTTGGGTGCCCGCCTCCGTCAGGTCGAAACCGGAGCCGTCATCGAGGTGAACGCGGATCCCGATCGGGCCCTTGCCCATGCGCGGTGGCGCCGGCGGCAGCGCCGCGCGCCAGTGCAGCCAGCCCGCACGCGACAGGTGGGTCACCAGGTGCAGGCCGCTGACGTCGAGGTCGAGGAACTTCCCGTGCCGGCTTGCGCCGGTGATCTCCAGCCCGGCAAGCGACGTGACCGGCGGTGCGTAGGTCTTCAGGACGTGGATCCCCGGTACGTCGACACGGGCCACCACCCGCCCGACGGCGCGCTCGCGCAGGAACGCGACCAGCGACTCGACCTCGGGCAGCTCCGGCACACCCTCACGCTGTCACGAGTGGCAGCACAGGAGCAACGGCATCCGCGGCGGTCAGGCCAGCCAGCGCAACGTCCAGGCCAGGCTCCTTGGGTGGCCCGTCCGTGGTCTGCTCGCCTGCCCATCGGGTGCGGCACCCGGCGCGGTTCACCCGTTCCAGGGATACTCGCGTGATGGACGGGCAGGCCACGAGGGACGAGCGGGCCTTCCTCGCGGCCTACGACGCGCGGGCCTTCCCGCCGTTCGCGGTCACGGTCGACGTCGTGCTCCTGACCGTCCGGGAAGGTGTCCTGTCGGTGCTGCTCGTCGAGCGCGAGACGCACCCGTCCCGCGGCCGGCTCGCCCTGCCGGGCGGCTTCGTGCAGGTCGACGAGGACCTCGAGCAGGCGGCCGTGCGGCGTCTGGAGCAAGAGACCGGCGTACGCAGGTCGGTTGCCCACGTCGAGCAGCTCGGTGCCTTCGGCCACCCCCGCCGGGACCCGCGGATGCGGGTCGTGTCGGTGCCGTACCTGGTGTTCGCGCCAGACCTGCCCGCGCCGGTACCGGGCGTGCGGGCGTCCTGGCTCGCGTGGGTACCCGTCCGCGCGGTCGAGCCGGACCGGTTGGCCTTCGACCACGCCGCAGTGCTGGCGGTCGGCGTCGAACGGGCCCGGGCCAAGCTCGAGTACTCGCCCGTCGCGACCGCCTTCTGCGGCGAGGAGTTCACGATCGGGGACCTGCGGCGGGTCTACGAGGCGGTCTGGGGGGTGCAGCTGGACCCGCGCAACTTCCACCGCAAGACGACCGGGGCCGAGGGGTTCCTCGTCCCCGCCGGCCGCGAGGCGGTCCCCGGGCCCGAGGGCGGCCGGCCGGCCGCCCTCTACCGCCGGGGCGACGCCATCCAGCTCCACCCCGCGATGCTCCGCCCGTCATCCTAGCGGCCACGCTCAGCGTCGGGGCGGTTTCGAGGACGGCCCGCCGGGGTGGGGCGCTGGGACATCCACGGCGGGGGGTGAGGGTCCGGCCGGCGGAAGGCAGGAGCATCCGAGACGGTGAAGGTGAAGGAGTCGGTGGGGGCGATCGGGGACGTGCGTTCGAGCAGCGCGTTCGGGAGTGCCGATGTCCAACCGTGCTGTCGAGCAGGTCCCAACCACCGGGCCGAAAGCAGGGGGGCAGAAGTACGTCGGCATGTCACGTGCCGACGTGAGGGGTCTTCCGCAAGATGTGACGTTCTGTGATCGCATCGCGGCAGAGATTCTCACCCTGTGCCGCTGAGGCGGACCTGTGGATAACTCCGGACGGCCTGGTCCGAGCGGTGCCACCCTCAGGCCGTGACCGACACCAGGATCTCCATCTGCCTCGACGACCTTGCTGCCACCCTCACGCGGCTCCACGCCCTCCAGCAGCACCTCGGCACCACGGGATGCGAGCTCCGGCGCGCTGCCAACGTCTCAGGTCTGGGGGACGTGAGTGGCGGGGTCAACGGCTCCGTGCGGCACTGGCAGCACGGACTGGCCATTCTGCATGACTCCGTCCGACAATTGTTCGACACTCTCGTGGTCGTCCACTCCGGCTACGCCGAGCATGAGGTCCAGCTGCAGCAGTTGCTTACCGGCCGATGACGTACCCCGGCTTTGACCCGGCACCCGGCAACCACAGCGCGCTGGCCAGCCTGAGCCGGGCCTGCACCGGCCTGGCCGTCGAGCTCGCAGACGACGCGCGCCGGGCCCGGGCACTGCGCGACCTGGGGGTCTGGACCGGACGGGCCGCTGAGGCCTTCGGAGACTGCGGGGGGACGCTGCCCCAGGTGCTCGACCGCGCCAGCCAGGCCTTCGACGAGGCCGCACTGGCCGTGGCCACGTTCGGCAGCACGGTCGAG
>JAYTHM010000250.1:0-5655 GCA_043732645.1 Frankiales bacterium | reverse complement strand
GTCAGCGCGAGGGCCGCCGCCGCCCGGTCGAGCCGGTCGATGAGGCGGTAGGTGAACAGTCGCTCGGCGTAGCTCTTGGCCGCCGTGAGGACGGTGGGCAGGTGGGGGAGGCCGGCTCCGACGAGGACGAGCGGGGAGCTGCTCTGCCCGATCTCGTGCACTGCGGCGCACAGGGCGGACAGGTCCTGGAGCGGTGCGTCCTGCAGCTCGTCGAGGAACAGCGCGATCCCGGTGTCGTGGTCGTGGGCCAGCTCGGCTGCATCCGCGAACAGCTCGACCAGGTCGATCTCGAGGTCACCCGAGTCGGCCCGGCCGCGCGACGCCTCGACGTCGAGCCCGAAGGCCCAGCCGCCGTCCGGTCCTGCGGTGAGGCTGAACGCCTTGAGCACTCCCCAGAAGCCGCGGACCCGGTCGGCGGCCCTGCGGCGCGCTGACAGCTCACGGGTCGCCGTGAACAGCGCCGTCGCCAGCGGACGGCGCAGGCTCTGGTCCAGTCTGGCCTCCAGCTTGCCGGTCGCCCAGCCACTGGCGATCGCCTGTGACCGCAGCTCGCCCAGCAGCACGGTCTTGCCGACACCGCGCAGACCGGAAAGCATCAGGCCCCGCCCCGGACGTCCTGCCGACAACCGGTCGACCACCACGGCGAAGCCCTCCAGCTCGGCCTCCCGGCCGGCCAGCTCGGGGGGCCGCTGACCGGCACCAGGGGCGAAGGGGTTCCGGCGAGGTTCCATGTCTCGGAGCGTATCCGCGTATCTAGCGTTTTTGCTAGAGAGGGGGGTGAAGTTCTCGAGGTCGGACCGGTAGCTTGCCCGCCATGGGACCGGCCAGGGGAGTTCGCGTCATCACCGACTCGACGGCCTACCTGCCTGGCGGCCTCGCGGAGGAGCACGCGATCGTGGTCGTCCCGTTGCACGTCGCACTCGGCGGCTGGTCCGGCAAGGAGTCGCTCGAGGTCTCGCCCGCCGACGTGGCCGCAGCCCTCGGGGAGCGACGCGTGCAGGTCACCACCTCGCGACCCACTCCGGGACAGTTCGCGCACGCCTACCGGGCCACGGGCGCCGAGGCGATCGTGAGCGTCCACCTGTCCGCCGCCCTGTCCGGTACGACGGACTCGGCCCGCCTGGCCGCCGCCCACGTCAAGGACGAGGGCATCGATGTCCGCGTCGTGGACAGCCGCTCCGTTGCCATGGGCCTGGGGTTCCCGGTCCTGGCCGCAGCGCTCGCGGCTGGCGGGGGCGCGGACGTCGACGCCGTGGAGGCCGCTGCGCGGGCCGCAGTCGAGGCGACCCGGGCCTTCTTCTACGTCGACACCCTGGAGCACCTGCGCCGCGGCGGTCGGGTCACCGCCGCTTCCGCCCTGGTCGGCACGGCCCTGGCCGTCAAGCCGCTGTTGGGCGTGCGGGACGGTGAGATCGTCCTGCTCGAGAAGGTCAGGACCTTCTCCAAGGCGCTGGCCCGGTTGGTGGAGCTCGTGCGCGAGGCCGCCGGGGACGAGCCGGTCGACGTCGCCGTCCAGCACCTCGCCGCGCCGGTCCGGGCGGCGCTGCTCGCCGAACGGCTGCGGGCCGTCGTACCGGGGTTGCGGGCTTGCTACCTGTCGGAGGTGGGGGCGGTCGTGGGAGCTCACGTCGGTCCGGGGATGCTGGCGGTGGCCGTGTGGCGACGCTGATCCTGGCGCTGGTCGTCGGCTACCTGGTGGGGGCGGTCTCACCCGCCACCCTGATCGCCCGGGCCCGGGGGGTCGACCTGCGGACCGTCGGGTCGGGCAACCCGGGGGCCTCGAACGCGGGACGGGCTCTCGGCCGGCGTACCGGGGTGGTGGTGGCCGTCCTGGACGTGGCCAAGGGCGCCGTCCCCGCTGCGGCGTTCGCGGCGGCAGACCATCGGGCCGGGCTCGTCGCCGGGCTGGCCGCCGTCTTCGGCCACGTGAGCTCGCCCTTCCTGCGCGGCCGTGGAGGCAAGGGCGTCGCGACCGCGGCCGGGGCGGTCCTGGGCTCGCACCCGCTGTGGGTCGTGTGGGTGCTCCTGACCTGGCTGGTCGTGCTCGGGGTTTCGCGCTGGATCGCGCTCGCCTCCATCTGCGCGGCCGTGGCCGTGCTGGTCGCGGCGGTCGTCGCGGGGCACGACATCTGGTGGGCCGCGTCGATCACGCTGATCATCATCGTGCGGCACACCGGCAACGTCCTGACCCGGTTGCGTCCACAGGGTCGCTAACGATCCACAGATCTCCCGGCCCGTCGCCGGTCATGGTCGGGTGTTCCTAGCGTCCGACGGATGCTCTTCCGCTTCCGAACCGCTGCTGCCGCCGCGGGCGTAGCGGCGCTGCTCGGTGCCCCCGACGCCGGCGGCTGGACGCCCGCCGGCGACCGACCCGTCTCTCGGCCCGCCGAGGCCTCGGTTGCGACCTTCCCGCAGGCTGTTCCGGCCCCCGGAAGGCGCGCCGGTCTCGGTTGCTCGTCCGGTGTGGCCTGCGCCGGTAGCGCCTGATCCGGTTAGCGCCTGCTTCGGTGGCCGGACTGCTCAGGTCGGGACGGCTCGACCCTGGACGCAAGGGCGTGCTGGCGCTGTCCGGGGTGGCCCTCGTAGCGGCAGTCGTGGCCGGAGTCGTGCTGCTGCGTGGCCGGCCGTCGGAGCAGCCGCTCTCGGTCCGGGCGGTCGCCGGCGACCTGCGCAGCAGCAGCGGGCCCGAGCTGGTGGTCGACGTGGCCGGCAAGGTACGACGCCCCGGGCTGGTGCGGCTGCGCGTGGGCCCCCGCGTCGACGACGCACTCCTGGCAGCCGGTGAGGTGCTGCCCGGGGTCGCGACCGGAGTGCTCAACCTGGCCCGCAAGGTCGCCGACGGCGAGCAGGTCCTCGTCGGCGTCGACGTCGGCGTCGACGTCGGCGTCGACGTGGCTCGGCGGCCGGTCCCGGCGGCGCCAAGGCCGGCGGGCTGCTCGACCTCAACCTTGCCACCGCCCAGGACCTTGACGCCCTTCCCGGCATCGGTCCGGTCCTCGCCGACAAGATTGTGTCCTGGCGCACCGAGCATGGCCGCTTCCCGAGCATCGACCAGCTGCGCGAGGTTGGCGGGATCGGCAAAACCACGTACCAGGCGCTCAGATCCAAGGTGTGGCTTTGATGGCCGGGCCGCTCGACGGACCCTCCGGTGTGGCACCGGACCTTCGGCTCGGACTGCCTTCGGCGGCGGCGTGGGTGACGGCCTGGCAAGGGAGGCTGCTGCTGCCGTACCTGTTGGCGGGTTGTGCGCTGGTCCTGCTTGTGGTTACCGCAAGGGTCCTGCTGCGGTCACGCGCCGGTCGGGCAGCGGTGCTCGCAGCCACATTGGTCTGCGCGGCGGCCGCCGGCCTCGCCACGGCCGCGCGCGGGCATGCCCGGACCCACGGGCCACTCGCCCAGGCCGCGACGGCTCAGGCGTCGGTGCGCGTGGAGGGCGTGCTGCCGGAGGACCCACGGATCGTGCCGCCCAAGGGGGACGTCCTGTCGTTCCAGCAGTTGGTTGTCGCCCAGGTGCGGGTGGAGCGGCTCGAGGTGACCGGGCGGGTCTTTCACCAGCGGCAACCAGTGCTGGTCCTCATCTCCGACGCGCACTGGCTCGGGCTGCTGCCCAGCCAGCGGGTACGGGTCGAGGGGCGGCTGCAAGCACCGGGACATGGTCGCGACATCGCGGCCCTACTGTCGTCGCGCGGGGCGCCGGTCGTCCTCGCCGGGCCGTCGTCCCTGCAGGCTGCGGCAGGCGTGCTTCGGCGCGGGCTGCAGCAGGCCGCCGCCCCCCTGCCGTCGGGCGAGCGCGGTCTGCTGCCCGGACTCGTCGAAGGAGACAGGAGCCGCCTCGACCAGCGGTTGCAGAACGACTTCCGCACGACGGGCCTATCCACCTGACAGCCGTCTCGGGGACGAACGCCGCCGTCGTGCTCGCCGCGGCGCTGGTGGTCTGCGGCTGGTTGCGGATCGGGCTGTGCTGACGACCGCCGCTGGCCGGGCTGGTGCTGCTGGCCTTTGTCGTGCTCGCCCGCCCGTCGCCGAGCGTCCTTCGAGCCGCAGTGATGGGTGTGCTCGCCCTGGTGGCCCTCGCGACCGGCTCCCGCAAACAGGCCCTGCCCGCGTTGTGCGCAGCGGTCCTCGCGCTGGTCCTGCTCTCACCGGAGCTCGCCTCCCAGCCGGGCTTCGCGCTCTCGACCCTGGCGACGGCAGGGCTGTTGCTCATCGCCCCGGTTTGGCGCGAGCGCCTTGGCCGGCACCTACCCGGCTGGCTGGCGGAGGCTCTCGCCGTTCCCGTGGCGGCGCAGCTGCCCTGCACGCCGGTCGTGGTGGCGATCTCGGGCCAGGTCGGGCTGTACGCCGTCCCCGCGAACCTGCCGGCCGTGCCTGCCGTGGCGTCTGAGACCGTGCTCGTCGTGGTGGCGGCCCTGCTCGCCCTGCTGAGTCTGCCGGTGGCTCAGGGGGCCGCGTGGCTTGCGTACCTCGCCACTGCCTGGCTGGTGCTCGTGGCGCACGTCGGTGCCCCTCAACCGGGCGCCGGTCTCAGCCTGGTCCGAGGCTGGCCCGGGACGCTTGCCGCACTGGCTGTGATCGGCGTGGCGGGGGTCGTTCTGCGTAGCCGACGCCTGCGCCGGGTCGCAGCGGCGGGGGTCGTCGGGGTGCTCCTTGCCATGCTCTCCGCGACGTCGGGCCGGGGGACGGGTTCTTCGTCCGGCCGACCGAGCGCAGTGCTCTGGTCATCGACAACGGTCCGGACGCCCGGAAGATGGACGCCTGCCTGTCTCGGCTCGGGATCGACCAGGTACCCCTGCTGGTGCTCACACACCTGCACGCCGACCACGTCGAGGGTGTGCCGGGGCTGCTGCAGGGTCGGCAGGTGGGGGCCGTCGAGATCGGGCCGTTGGACGAGCCCGTCGTCGAGCGGCAACGGCTGCTCGGCTGGCTCGGTGCCCGGCGCATCCCGGTCGTGCGCCACCATCGGTGAGGTGCGACAGAGCGACGGCGTGCAGTGGGAGGTGCTGGACGCGACAGCCCGGCACGGCACCGACAGCGACCCCAACAACAGCTCGATCGTGCTGCGTCTGGTCACGCACGGCGTGGTCGTCCTGTTCTCCGGGTACCTCGAGGGCGATGCCCAGCGGTCCTTGTTGGAGCGTGGGGTGGACCTGCGAGCTGATGTCCTCAAGGTTGCCCACCACGGCAGTCGCAAGCAGAACCCTGACTTCTTCGACGCCGTGCACGCCAAGATCGCCCTCACATCTGTGGGCGCGGGCAACCCGTACGGCCATCCGGCCGCGGCCACCCTGCAACGGCTCGAGCGGGACGGCGCGCGGACCGACCGCAGCGACCGCGACGGTGATGTGGCCGTGGTGGTGTGGGCCGGCCGGGTCAGCTCTGTCGGCCGGGGAGGGGAGGGCGTGCCCGGTGGCGCCGCCAGGGCCGTTGTGGCTCCCGTCCTGCTCGGGTTGCCGGGGGAGGCGATGACCCTGTGCGACTCGGGTGCCCCTTACCCTGCGCGGGGCGGGCCTGTGGACCTGACGGCAGCCGACGGGTCGGCCCGACTCGCCCGGGTCTGACCCCCGGTGTCGGTCCGCGCCCGGGGGCCGCCGTGGGACCATCGTGGAGTGCCGCAGCCCTCCGTCCTGTCACCGCTGACCCTGGTCGTCGGCGAGG
>JAYTHM010000249.1:0-5661 GCA_043732645.1 Frankiales bacterium | reverse complement strand
TGCAGCTGACCCGCAGCTTGTCGGTCGACCACGGGCCGCAGGGCGTGCGGGTCAACGCGGTCTGCCCCGGGCTGATCGACACCCCGATGGCGGACTGGATCCGGCACGACGCGACGGCGATGGCGGAGTTCGACGCCAGCCTGCCGGCGGGGCGGATCGGTACCCCGGAGGAGGTCGCGGACGTGGTGTCCTTCCTGGTCGGCCCGTCGGCCGGCTACATGCACGGCGCCACCGTCATGGTGGACGGTGGCATCTCGGCTTGACGGCTGCCATCACAGGCTGGCGGGCACCAGGTCCAAGGACTGCACCGAGACGGCCAGCGTCTGTCGGTCGACGCTGAGCAGCTGCCCGTTGTGCACGTCGGTCCAGCCGGAGCCGAAGCCGCTCGAGGCGACCACCACGGCCGCAGGTGTCACGCGGTAGCGCAGGCGGTAGTAGTCCGGTTCGTCCTCGCGGATCTCAGCCCGGGGGTCGTAGCTGCAGATCGCAAACAGTCGCGAGGGGGTGAGCAGCATGCTGTTCAGGCTGCTGCAGGCCACGGTCTGACCGATCAGGCGCACCGTTTCGACGTAGGCCCGGCCGACCGCGTCATCGTCCTGGTCCTGGGCATCGCTGCCGAGCAGCCGGGACAGCACCGCCAGGAAGAACCGCTCGCTATCAGTGTCGCCCCGCAGCTGGTGTCGGATGTGCTCGTCGAGCAAAGGATCCAGGGCGCTGGGGGGGGCGATCGAGCCGTTGTGGGCGAACGCCAGCCGGCCGTTGGTGAACGGGTGGGCGTTGTCGTGGACCACCGGCAACCCCAGTGTCGCCCACCTCAGGTGCACCAATGCCAAGTCGCTGGCGTGCTGCCGAGCGCGGTGCGCGAACCGGGCGCTGGTGACGGCTGCGGCGGACTCCTTGTCGACTTGAACGGTGTCGTGTTCGGCGTGCGCCACACCCCACCCGTCGCCGTGCTTGACCGACAGCTCGAGGAAGCCCGCGAAGTCGTCCTCCCCGAGCAGATCAGCGAGCGTGGTCGCAGTGGTGGTGGCCCAGCCCAACAGTCGGCACACGCGTGGAGCTCCTTGTTCTCAGGGGTCTCAGGGGTCTCAGGGGGTCATAGGTAGTTGCAGGAAATCCCGCCGTCCAGGACCACGACCTGACCGGTGAGCCAGCTGGCAGCGTCGGAGGCCAGGAACAGCGCGAGCTCAGCGGCGTCTTCTGGGGTGCCGAACCGGCCGAGCGGCACCCGGTCGAGCCGGAGCTGCCGGGCCTGCGGGTCCGGGAAGAACTGCTCGACGTGCGCGGTCGCGATCGGGCCAGGGGCCAGCGCGTTGACCCGGATGCCGTGCGGGCCGAGCTGCACGGCCATGGAGATGGTCAGCGACGAGATGGCGCCCTTGCTGGCTGCGTACGCGTCCTGCGGGAAGCGGGTGCCGAGGTGCGCCAGGAAGGAGCTCATGTTGACGACCGCGCCGCCACCGGCCGCGATGAGGTGCGGGACGGCATGCTTGCTGAAAAGCACCGTGCCGAGAAGGTTCGTGCTGCTGATCGTTTGCCACAGCTCCAGGTCGGCGTCCAGGAACGACGCGTCCTGGTGCGGCATGATCCCAGCGTTGTTGAACAAGACGTCCAAGCCGCCAAGCGCCGACACCGCTGCGGTGACGGCGGCGTCGACCTGTGTCTCGTCGCTCACGTCGGCCCGCAGCGCGAAGGCGGTGCCGCCGGCTGCGCGGACGAGCTCGACGGTTTCGGCGGCCGTCTCTGCGACGACGTCGACGACCGCGACCGCCGCACCTTCACGGGCGAACGCGAGGGCGCTGGCGCGGCCCAACGCGCCACCCGCGCCGGTGACCAACGCGCGCTTACCGGCCAGCCGGCTCATCCCGGCACCCCGTAGAGGTGCCGCGCGTTGCCGGCCAGAACCCGCTCGGCAACCTCGCGCGCCTGCACGGTGGTGAGCTCGCCGTCCTCGACGAGCAGGCCCAGCCCACGAGACAGGGCGAGCCGCCCGTCGTGGGCGCCCATCCAGTGCAGCTCCGGCACCCGGGCGCCATCAGAGCTGAACATCAGCTTGGAGAACGGCGCCGTACCAAGGGCTGCGCTTGTCATCGCGGTCAGCTCGCCGATGGACAGGAACGGAATGCCGTAGGACAGGTCCAGGTAGGCGTTCTGGTAGACCGAGGCGAGGTAGGCGCCCTCACGGACGTACGGCCAGCAGCCGTGCAGCAGCACGATGGCGGCCCCTCGGTAGGCCGGCTCCTCGAACACGGCGCGCAGGGCGAGCGGCGAGGCGGTGCGCAGGTCGACGTCGGGATCGCCGTACCCGACGTGGAACTGGAGGGGCAGCTCCTGTTGAGCAGCCCGGGCCAGGGCGGCGTGCAGGAGGGTGTCGAGCAGCGGCTTGTAGCCCAGCCGGGCAGCGCCGGTGGCCGCCACCTCGCGCCGAGCCGTAGCAAACGAGCTCTCGACCGCGTCGGTGTCCCAGCGCTCCAGGTCCAGACCGGTGCGGTAGCCCACGATGCTCTTCAGGCCGGCGAAGCCCTGGGAACGCAGGTCTTCTAGGCTCACGGCGAGCGCGTCCAGCACGGCCTGCAGCGAGTCGTGTTGCGCCACGAGGTCCTGGAACAGCAGCTCCAGGCGCAGCAGCAGCATCGGCCGGCCGCCGGTCGCGGCGGCCAGCACGTCCGCCCCCACCACCCGGTCCGCCGGCGGGTAGCCGGTGTCGACCACCAGCCGGTCGATACCGGCGTCGCGCCACAGGGCAGCGGTGAGGTCGGCCGTCGACCAGTCCTGCCGTGCCTGCAGGACGGCCGTCTCGTCGGCCTCGGGATCGAGCCCGTGGAAGGACGCCATCCGTCGCATCAGCCGGCGGTAGAAGGCGGTGTCCGCCGCGTGCACGGTCCGCATCCAGGTGTGCGGCGACTCCGTGAACCGGGACCGCCAGTCGCCCAGATCGTCGGGCTGCTGCTGCACGTCCAGTCCGTGGCAGTGGTTGTCCACGACCGGCAGGTCATCGAGCTCCAGGGCAAAAGGGGTGCGTGGCAAGCTCAGGGTGGAGGACATCTTTAGAACCGGTAGAAGTGGTGGTGACGCTCGAAGTCCTCGTCGTGGGCGGCAAAGGTCTGCTCCTCCGAGCGCCGGACCGCGAGGTAGCAGCGGGACAGCAGGTCGCCGAGGCTGTCCATCAGGACCGCGTCCTTCTCGAGCGCGTCAAGCGCGTCACCCATGCTGCTCGGCAACGGCCGGACCTTGCTGCGCTCGAGCTCGGCGGGTGTCATCCGGGCCGGGTCGTGCTCGCAGGGCTCGCCGGGGTCGAGCTGCCGCACGATCCCGTCGAGCCCGCAGGTGATCAACGCGCCGAGGGCCAGGTACGGGTTGGCACTGGCGTCGGAGGTCTTGAACTCGATGTTGTAGCTCGCCTCTTCCCGATCCCAGAACGGCGAGGCGACCCGGAGCGCCACCTCCTTGTTGTCGAACCCCCAGGCCGTGGTGCAGGAGGCCCAGGCGCTCGGCTGCAGCCGACGGTAGGAGTTGCGGCTGGGCACGGTGAGGGCAGCCAAGGCAGGCAGGTGCTCGGCCACCCCGGCGATGAAGTGGCGACCTGTTTTGGACAGGCCGCGCTCGGCCCCGGCGTCGTACAGCAGGCTGCGACCTGCGGCGTCCCAGAGGCTGAGGTGGACGTGGGCCCCGCTGCCGATCTGGTCGGGGAAGGGCTTGGGCGCGAAGGAGGCCAGCAGTCCGTGCCGGAGCGCCACCCCGCGGACGGTGTCCCGGAACTTCATCTGGTTGTCCGCGGCACCGAGGGCGTCGGTGTGCCTGATGGAGATCTCCTGCTGCCCAGCGCCGTACTCGTTGATGGCTTGCTCGGGGACCATGCCCTGGGCGGCTAGGGCATCGACCAGGTCGACCGCGAGCGGTGCTGCAAGGTCGTGGCCGATGACGCTGTAGACCGGCGCGTGACCTGGTACGTCGAAGGGCTCGTAGCGGCCGTCGATCTCGCGGGCCAGGTAGAACTCATTTTCGAAGGTGGCCTGGACGTGCAGGCCCATCGCGGCGGCGCGGGCGATCACGCACTTGAGGTAGGAGCGGGGGCAGGCCCCCCAGTCGGTGCGGTCATGCCCGAGTTGGTCGCACAGCACGCTGGCACTCGCCGGGGCCCAGGGCAGCACGGTGAACGTCGCGGGGTCGGGCACCAACCGGATCTCGCCGACCGGCTCCATCCCGGGGATGTCGACGAGCCGCTCGCACAGGTCGATGGCCATCTGGGCGCGGGTCAGGCTCACGCCTTCGTGCAGCTTGCTGGCCAGCTGATCGATGTGGATCGCCTTGGTGCGCGCCACTCCACTGACGTCGCAGTACTCGAACCGGACGAGCTTCACCCCCGCTTCGCGAGCGGCGCTGACGACCTCCTCGTGTTGCTGCATCTCACTTCTTTCCCTCGAGGGCCGTGAGCCCTAGAGCATCACGTCTCCGCCGTTGGGGCCCAGGGTCTGGCCGACGTAGTAGGACCCGTCCTCGGAGGCCAGCAGCACTGCGGTGGGGGTGATCTCGCTGACCTCGCCGAACCTGCCGAGCGGCAGCTCTGCCAGCTTGGCGGTGCGCCACTGCTCGGTCTCGCCGTCCAGCAGCGGGGTCAGCACCGGGCCGGGGGCGATCGCGTTGACGAGCACCCCCCGCCGGCAGACCTCGCGGGCGAGCGCCTTTGTCAGGCCGATAACAGCGGCCTTGCTGGCGCAGTAGTGCGCCACCTCAGTGCCGCCCACCTGCCCCAGCTGGGACGCGACGTTGATGATGCGGCCGTAGCCGCGTTCCAGCATCTGCCCGAGTAGCGCCTGCGTGCACAGGAAGGTGCCGCGCAGGTTGACGGCGAGGACCCGGTCCCAGTCCGCGACGGCCATGTCCTCTAGCAGCGACTGGGTGAAGATGCCGGCGTTGTTGACCAGCACGTCAACATGCCCGAACGCCGCCAGGACCTGCTCGGCCATGGCGCGGACGGCCTGTTCGTCGGCCACGTCGGCCTGCACGTAGACGCAGCTTCGGCCCAGCTCAGCAACGGCCTCGAGGACCGGTGCGGCCTGCTCGGCAGAGACCAGGTCAACGACCGCGACGTCAGCGCCCTCGCGGGCAAACGCGACCGCGATCCCGGCCCCGATCCCGGAGGCAGCACCGGTCACCACCGCCGTCCGACCCTGGAGTCGGGCGCCGGCCAGCGGTCGGATCGGCGCCGTCAACGGACTCCCTCTTTTCTGTCCCTGCCTTGATCGACAACAGGTATATCACCAGTTCCCCAGCAGGGTGATGCCTTGGTGACCAGTCGAGGCGGGGCCGCTGTCGTCTGAGCCCTCCGAACCCGTCCCCGCCGCGGGGCTGGCGCTTACGGGTGCCGGAAGGTGGTCGTGCAGCCGCCGTCGACGGTGACGATCGAGCCGGTCATGAAGGAGCTGGCGTCCGAGGCCAGGAAGACGGCCACCGAGGCGACCTCCTCTGCCTGTGCCTGCCGACCGATCGGCTGTCGGGCAGCAGCGGCCTCGCGGCGCTCGCGGGCCTCGAGCGACGCCGCACCACCGAGGGCAGCGCGGTGGCCGCCCATGTCGGTGTCGATGTAGCCGGGGCAGATCGCGTTGACCCGGATCCCCTGGCCGCTGTAGTCCACGGCCAGCTGCCGCGTGAGGTTGACCA
>JAYTHM010000248.1:0-5665 GCA_043732645.1 Frankiales bacterium | reverse complement strand
CGAGCGCCACCACGTCGAGGCCGCGTCGCGCGCGCTCGCGCTGGCACAGCGCGGCCACGAGCTCGGCGACCGCGAGGTGGAACCGCGCGGCGATGGTGGTCGGGGCGACGCCAGCTCGCAGGTCCGCGACGACCCCGCGGATCAGCGGGGCAGCGTCGACGGCGCCACTCGTGCCGTCAGGGGCACCGAAGGCGTACACCGAGTCAGGGTCGACGCCGCGGGCCAGCGCTTCCAGCTCCATCGCTGCCTGGGCCTCGTGGTCCACCACGTGACGCACGCCGAGCAGCGAGGCCACCGCGTCGAAAAGCCGACCCATGCTCGAGGTCGGTGTGCAGGCCAGTCCGGTCCGCAGCTGGTGGCGCAGCACGGAACGCTCGGCGGGTGGGCAGGCGGCCACCGCTGGCAAGTCGTCGTCCCAGTCGAGGCCCGCAGCATGCAGGTGGGACAGCGCCATGCGATAGGGCCGGAGCACGCTGAGGTCGCCGCCGGCAAGGCCGACGGGGGCTAGGTGGGCCGCGCGGCGGAAGCCGCGGTAGTCGGCGACCAGCACCTCGCCGCCCCAGCTCTCACCCGACCCGGAGCATCCAGTGCCCCCGTAGCCCGTGCCGTCGAAGGCCACGCCGATCACCGGGCTGGAGCCGTCGAGACCGTGCTCGGCCATCACGGCCGCAATGTGCGCGTGGTGGTGCTGCACACGGACGACAGGTCGGCCGGCAGCATGATCGAGTGCCCACCGGGCGCTGCGGTAGCCAGGGTGGGCATCGGCCGCGAGCAGCGTGGGGGCCACCCCGGACAGCTGCACCAGGCGCTCCAGCGCTGAGTCGAACGCCAGCACCGTGTCGAGGTCGGCCAGGTCCCCGACGTGCTGGCTGAGCCAGACGTGGCGACCCTCGGCCACGGCACAGACACTCTTGAGGTCGGCACCGACGGCGAGCATCGGCGGCACGTCGACGGGCAGGGCGAGCGGCAGCGGCGCATAGCCACGAGAGCGACGCACGGCGACCTCATGCCCGTCGACCACCCGCACGACCGAGTCGTCGCAGGGCGCCACGATCATGCGGTCGTGACGCAGCCAGGCGTCTGCAAGGCCGGCCAGCCGCGCCGTCGCCTCGTCGTCGTCGGTGCAGATCGGCTCACCGCCGACGTTGCCCGATGTCACCACCAGGACGCGGGGGCCGGGTTCGTCACCGTAGATCCCGAGCAGCAGGTGGTGCAGGGGCGTGGTGGGCAGCATCACTCCCAGGTCCGGAGAGTCCGGGGCCACTGAGGCGGCGATCCCACCATTGCTGTTCCCCGGTCGGCGCTCCAGGAGCACGATTGGGCTCTGCGGGCCGGTCAGGATCCGCTGCTCGTCGGCGTCGACGCGCACGAAGGCGCGGGCAGTGGCCACGTCGGGCACCATGAGCGCGAAGGGCTTGGCCCCGCGGTCCTTGCGGCGACGCAGCCTGGCCACGGCGGACTCGTCGCCCGCGTCGCACACGAGGTGGTAGCCGCCGAGGCCCTTCACAGCCAGCACCCGGCCCGACCGTAGGGCGTTTCGGGCAGCGAGCAGCGCCGCCTCCCGGATTTGCGCCGGCCGGCCCGGCTCGACCAGCTCGAGAACCGGTCCGCAGTGGTGGCACGAGATCGGCTGGGCGTGGAACCGGCGTGCCGTCGGGTCGTCGTACTCGGCCTGGCAGGCGGCGCACATCGCGAAGCCGGCCATCGTCGTCGAGCTGCGGTCATAGGGCAGCGTGGTGGTGATCGTGAAACGCGGTCCGCAGTTGGTGCAGGTCACGAACGGGTGCCGGTAGCGGCGGTCCGTCTGGTCGCACAGGTCCCGCAGGCAGTCGGCACAGGTCGCGACGTCGGGGGCGCAGAACGTGCGGGACCGGCTGCCGGGAGCGGACCGCCCGATGGTGAACCCCGTCCCGCCTCGCGGCTCGAGCTCCTCGGTCTCGACGTCCAGCACGACCGCTAGCGGGGGTGGCTGCTCACGCAGCCGGCGAGCCATCTCATCCAGAGCCGCCGCGCTGCCCTCCACGTCCACGATCACGCCGTCGACGCCGTTCAGCACCGATCCACTTAGGCCCAGGTCGACGGCTGCGTCGTGGACGAAGGGCCGGAAGCCGACTCCCTGGACGACACCGCGCACGAGAAAGCGCCGTCGGTGGCCTGACGGAGCTGGGGCAAGGTGCGGCTGGCTCGTGCGGGTGGTGGTCATGCGCTGACCAGAGCGCGGCGCAGCCAGTCGCACCAGGCGCCGACCCCGACGCCGGTGGTGGCCGAGAGGGTGAGCACCTCAAGGCCGGGGTTGATCACGCGGGCCCGGGCGACACAGGCGTCCACGTCGAACTCGACGTAGGGCAGCAGATCCGTCTTGTTCACGATCAACAGGTCGGCGCAGGCGAACATCTGCGGGTACTTCGAAGGCTTGTCGTCCCCCTCGGTCACAGCCACGATCACGACCTTCGCGGACTCCCCGAGGTCGAAAGCGGCCGGACACACCAAGTTGCCGACGTTCTCGATGAACAGCAGCGTCCCGGCCACCGGGTCCAGCTGGTCGAGCGCCTCGCTGATCATCTGGGCGTCGAGGTGACAGCCGGCACCGGTGTTGACCTGCACCACGGGCGCACCGGTCGCGTGGATCCGCTCTGCGTCCAACTCGGTCTCCTGGTCACCCTCCACCACGGCTGTCGACAGCCCACCGGCGAGCTCACGCAGCGTACGCACGAGCAACGTCGTCTTGCCGGATCCAGGCGAGCTCATCAGGTTCAGCGCGAGGACACCTCGGGCCCTCAGCCGCTGCCGGTTCGATTCGGCCAGATCGTCGTTCTTGGCCAGCATGTCGATCTCGAGCCGCCGGATCACCGGCAGCACGTCCGTCAACGCCTGCGGGCGGGCAGGAGGCATGGCCTGGTCGCACATCTCACGCCACCTCAATCGAGTGGATCCTCAGCTGACGCCCGGGGAGGACGTCGACGACCAGCTCCGCCCCTGCGAGCACGGTGCCGCGGGTGGCCAGTTCGAAGCAGAACTCGAGCGCCTGCGGCGAGACGCCCGACAGCACGCCTACGCCGAGGCTCACCAGGGTCACCACATCGCCGAGTGCGTGCTCGGAGACCGCATCGACGATGCTCCGCAGCACGGCCAGCTCATGCACGGTCCGGTCCGAACACACCGAGCTCACCGAAGAGCGCGAGCGACTCTTGCGCCGACGCCTCGTCGAGCAGGGTGACAGCGAAGCCCGCTTGCATCAGCACCCACTCACCGACGACGGCCTGCGGCAAGTAGGCCAGGCAGGTCTGCCGACTGGTGCCGGCCACGTCGACCGTGGCCGTGGCGAGCTCTCGCGGACCGGTGATCTGCAGGATCTGGCCGGGGACTCCTAGGCACATCGTCAGTGCCCCTGCCGGTCGGCATCGATGAACGTCAGCCGCACGTGCATCTGGCCGGGCGGGGACGAGGTGCAGGGCAGGCACGGGTCCGCTTCCCGGATGGCGGCCTCCAGCCGAGCCAGAAGAGGTCGTAGCGGCTCCCCCTCGGGATCGAACGGGCCGTTGCTGCACACCTGGGAGCCCAGCAGGTCTGCCAGCCACGACTCGTTCTGTGCCGTGGGTGTGGTGATCGTCGCGTCACGCAGTACTCCGACGCCATCCGCACGATAACGGTGGACCAGTAGGCCACGGGCGCCGTCCACCCAGCCACTTCCCTGGCGTGGCGCCGTCACTGGTGCGCCGACTTCGACGAGGACCGGCCCCGCGACGAGCTCAGGACGAGCGAGCAGTTCATCGACAGCCTCGACCACGTGGAGGGTCACGACGCCCCGCGCCCAGGCGGCGTCACCGCACGCCGCTGACCAGCGTGATCGTGCCGCCTCGGCGAGGGGCGTCACCAGGTATGCAGCCGCGCGCAGCTGGGCGACTGGGCCCACGCGGTAGCCGCCAGCCTCGGCACCGGGGGCGCGTAAGTAGGGACGAGGGGCCGCCCGTCCCGGACGAGCCTCAGCGACTAGGTCGGGCCAGTCGTCGGGGCTGGCACCATCGATGGTCACCGTCCCGTCGGCTGCCACAGCTCGCAGCCCATCGCCGGTGAGATCCAGTGCACCCGAGCGGTCCACCAGCGCCACGTCATGCCCTGCATAGGTGGGCATTGTCGGCTTGCCATGCCGAGCAGTCTCGACCAGACCCAGAAGTTGGCGCGCCCACTCGTACGCTTGACCGACCTGTTCGGCCAGTTCGTCCCGACGAGAGATCGCCAGCGGGGCAAGCACCCCACCTGGCACCGCGCACAGTGGGAAGTGACTGTCCCCGCCTGCTGCTGCCACCACTCGACGAGCGAACTCGCTGAGGTCGCGGGCCTGGGTTGCGTCGACGAATGCCAGGTGGTGGGCATGGGTTTGCAGAACCGCTCCGTGGTGCAGCAGCCGCCGCACCGCGATGGCCGTCGGGGTGAGGGGCGGCGTACCCGCCAACGATTCGAGTGCCCGCACCCCGGCAAGGTGATGGGCCACCGGACAGATGCCGCAGAGGCGCTC
Source organism: Frankiales bacterium (assembly GCA_043732645.1). Lineage (GTDB taxonomy): Bacteria > Actinomycetota > Actinomycetes > Mycobacteriales > SCTD01 > RYN-111. Next base: position 1,149 of record JAYTHM010000248.1, on the reverse strand, counting down.
GACGATCCTGGGCACGTCGGCAACGTGCCGGCCCACGAGCAGCGGTTCGATCCGGGGCATGCCGTCCATCGCGAACCACGCTTCGACAACAGAACCGTCCGGGCCACGCCGTACTTCGACCACCGCACCATTGCCCTCCACGACTTGGTCCAGACGTAGGGTTCGCGTGGCGCTCACGCCGCCTCCCCCCAGCCCGGCAGCGCCTTGAGACCAGCGACACTGGTCCCGTGCATGAGCTGGCGTTGCTGACCTCCGTGGTCCAGGCGGTCGAGCGGGCGATCACCGGCTCCAACACACCAGGCAAGTCCGTCCCGAGCGTGGTCGCGCTCCGGGTGGGCTCGCTGAGCGGGGCCGACCCCGAGGCCTTGGAGTTCGCGTGGCCGATGGCCGTGGAAGGCACCCCTGTCCAGGGGGCGCGCCTGCTCCTCGAGTTGGTCACCGCGGCGGTGTGGTGTCCGGACTGTGAGCACGACGTGGAGATCGACGAGTTTTACGCGTTGCGCTGCCCCATCTGCGATCGCCCCACGGCGGCACTCACGCGAGGCCGGGAGATCGAGATCGCCTACCTGGAAGTCGATGTTATTGAGCACGGTTGACCTCCTTCACGTCGGCTGTCCCTGTCGAGGGAGCGGGCATCTTTCTCGGACGCGCCCCAGTCGCGGAGCACACGTTGGGCCAGCTCCAGCGCCTGCGGCAATGCTGCCGCGACCTTCGAGCTGAGGCCGAGATGCATGTCGACGTACGCGGGCACAACGCCCACGACGGCGATCCGCGACGGCTCCTGACCGAGCAGGCGGGCACTGGCCAGGACGTCGAGCAGACCCACCTGGTGCGGGGAGAGTTTCGTGCGGAGCAGGCGAGGCAGTTGGTCGCCGCTGAGCTTGACGACGGTCCCCGCTGAAGGGCCGGCCACGGCGTCCAGCACGAGCAGCGATCCTGCGTCCAGGACGATCGGCAGGAGCGACAGTCCGATGGTTCCGCCGTCGACGAGTTCGACGTCCTGTCCGAGGTCGAGCCGCATGAGCTGTTCGAGCAGGGTGATGCCGACGCCGTCATCGCCCATCAGGGGGTTGCCGATGCCGAGTACCGTCGCGCGCGCGGGGGCGAGCTGGGCATTCTCGGTCGCGGTCATAGGTTCGGGTCGTCCAC
>JAYTHM010000247.1:0-5667 GCA_043732645.1 Frankiales bacterium | reverse complement strand
TGGACGAGGTCTTGCGGCAGACCGTGCGCCCGCTGGTCGTGAGGAGGCGAGATTGCTGCTGGGATGTCGTGCCCCGGTGTTCACGGTGAGCACTTGTCCATTAGATCGCGGGTGTCTCCTCCACGCTGCTTACGGCAGGTCCACGCGGAAGGAGGAGATGTGATGCTGTTCGTGGGTGATGATTGGGCTGAGGACCATCACGACGTCGAGATCCTCGACGGCGAGGGTCGTCGGCTGGTGAAAAGGCGACTACCCGAGGGCCTTGAGGGGCTCAGTAAGTTGCATGAGCTGATCGCCACGGCGATGCCGGCGGACTGGGCCCAGCTCGACCCGGTGGAGGCCGCGGGCCGGGTGAAGATCGGGATCGAGACCGAACGTGGGCCGTGGGTCGCTGCGTTGATCACGGCGGGCTAGGAGGTGTTCGAGATCAACCCGATGTCGACCGCCCGATACCGGGAGCGGCACTCGACGTCTGGGGCGAACAGCGACGCCGGGGACGCGCACGTCCTGGCCGAGATCGTTCGGCTGGACCGTGCGCACCACCGCCCGGTGGCTGGTGACTTCGATGACGGTGAGGCCTTGAAGCTGGTCACCCGCGCGCACCAGTCGCTGATCTGGGATCGCACGCGCCACCTGCTGCGCCTGCGCAGCGCCCTTCGGGAGTACTTTCCCGCTGCCCTGCAAGCATGTGAGGACCTCGACGCACCCGATTGCCTCGAGCTACTCGCTGTGGCGCCAGACCCCGATGTTGCCGCGCGGCTGTCGAAGGCGAGGATCGTGGTGGCCCTGCGCCGGGCGAAGAGGCGCAAGATCGACCAACGCGTCGAGGACCTCCAAGCCTTCTTGCGCGCACCTGCGCTGCGGCAACACCGCAGTGCAGAACGCGTTCGCGGCGATCGTCATCGCAGAAGTCCGGGTCATCACCGCCCGCGTGGCCCAGATCGACGCGCTCGGGGTAGTGGTGGCCGAGCGTTTTGGCCGTCACCCGGACGCTGAAATCATCACCAGCCAACCTGGTCTCGGTGTGATCCTCGGCGCCCGGGTCCTCGCGGAGTTCGGTGATGACCCCGATCGCCACGCCGACGCGAAGTCTCAAAAGAACGATGCCGGCACGTCCCCGATCACCCGAGCGTCGGGAACGAAGGAGGTCGTGCTGGCCCGCTACGCACGCAACCACCGCCTCGCCGACGCCGTGCAGCAATGGGCCTTCTCCTCAATGCGCGGCTCTCCCGGCGCCCGCGCCTACTACCTCGCCCTGCGGGCCCGGAACATCGGCCACCAAGCCGCGATCCGCCAGCTCACCAACCGCCAAGTCGGAATCCTCCACGGCTGCCTCAAGCACCGCACCCCCTACAGCGAGCAGAAAGCCTGGCCCCACCACGCGACCACCGCGGCTTGACAGAAAACAACCTGAGATGTGTGCCGCTTACGGTGCATCTGCCATCCTGAAACCAACAACCGCGGCAAGGCCCCTCGGATGTTGGGTGGAAGAACCGGACAGACCGGTAACTCACGCACGCCCAAACCCCAAGTGGAATCATTCCACGCAATCAGCGCGGGGTAGAGATCGAAGCGGTGGACCCCGGGTGAGACGGACTGGGCGAGCAGGACGCTTTGGGGGGCTCTGGGCCTTCGGGGTCAGAGGTGGGGGAGGCGGAGCCGGAGCCGCGCGCCGCCCAGCGGGGACTCGTGGACGGTGAGGTCGCCGCCGTGGCGCCGGGCGATCTCCCGAGCCAGGGCAAGTCCCAGTCCTGACCCGCCGTCCTGCTGGGCCCGCGCGGCGTCGAGGCGTACCCACCGCTCGAAGACCCGTTCCCGGTCGACGGACGGGATTCCTGGACCGTCGTCGTCCACGTCCAGTACCGCCCACTGGCCGTCCGTCGAGCAGGTCCGGCGCACCGTGGACGCGTGCCGCAGGGCGTTGCTCACCAGGTTCTCGACGAGCCGGCGTAGGGCGGGAGCATCACCCAGGACCGCAGCGCTGTCGCCGTCCGCGCCGGCGATCTCCCGCAGGTCGACGGGCACCAGGCCCGGACCGGTCCCCGCGTCCTCGCGCGACAGTGCCAGCAGGTCATCCACCAGGCGCACCAGCCGATCGACCTCGGCGTCGAGATCCTCCAGCAGCTGCGGGAGGGACAGCGCCTCGGGGTGGGCCTGGGCGACGTCCACCTGAATGCGAAGGGCTGAAACGGGTGAGCGCAGCTCGTGTGCCGCGTCGGCGACGAAAGACTGCTGCCTCGCCACGAGGGCCCGCAGAGAGCCGAGCATCGCGTTCAGCGTGCCAGCCAGCCGGGCGATCTCGTCATCCCCGGGCGGTGTGGGCAGCTCCTGCACCGAACCAGGGGCGTCGGTCAGCGCCTGCGCGGCGCGGCGGAGCCGCTCTACCGGCTCCAGGGCCAGGCCGGCCACCAGGTAAACCACCCAGGTGCTGCCCACGGCGAGCGCCGGCACCACGATGAGCAGGACGACCTTCAGGGCGTGCAGCGCCCGGCGCACGTCACCCAGCGGCGCAGCCACCACGACCGTCACCGACCTGCCATCAAGGGTGCTCGGCTCCAACCGGAGCCTCAGGGGTACCCCGGCATAGGACCCCTCCTCATCGGTCACCACCTGCCGTTGGTGCCGGGTCTCGTTGTTGACCAGGGGCACGACCTGGCTCGCTGAGGGGCTGGCGGCCAGCACCGTACCGTCGGAGGCGACGACCTGCGCGAGCAGCGGTGAGCCGGCCGGCAGCGGCAGGGCGATGGGCAACTGGCCGGTCGAGACGAGCGACGTCAATGAGTCGGCGGCGGCCGACGTCTGCGCGTCGAGGTCCCTGACCCGGCCGGCCGCGAACAGCAGCGCGAAGGCAACGGTCGCGACGACGAGCGCGAGGACGAGAGGGACAGCGGCGGACAGCACCACCCGGGAGCGCAGACCCCGCCGGGCCCACCAGCGGCGGATCACCCGGAACCGATCCGGTAGCCGCCCCGGACCGTCGCGACCCAGCCCCGGCCGAGCTTGCGGCGCAGGTACCCCACGTAGACCTCGACCACATTGGGGTGGGAGTCCGGATCGGCGTCGAAGACCTCCTCGAGGAGGTCAGTCTTGGACACGACCCCGCCGGCCGCCCGCATCAGGCGCTCGAGTAGCCGGAGCTCGCGGGGCGTGAAGTCCACAAGGTGACCACCCAGGTGCACAACCCTGCTCACCGGGTCCAGCCTCAGATCGCCGACGACCAGGATGGTCGGGGCCTGCTCGCGGCTGCGTCGAGCAAGGGCCTTGAGTCGGGCGACGAGCACGACGTAGCCGAACGGCTTGACCAGGTAGTCGTCCGCACCCAGCTCCAGGGCGTCTGCGAGGTCGTAGTCACCGTCTTTGGCCGACAGCATCAGGACCGGGGTGCTTACGTCGTCGGCACGCAACCGCTTCAGGACCTCATACCCGGACATGCCCGGCAGCATGATGTCCAGCACGACCGCGTCGTACCGGTGGGCGGTCACCGCGCGCAGGGCCGACGGGCCGTCGTGGACCACGTCCGCCGTGAAGCCATCCGCGACCAGCCCGCGCGCGAGCGCTGTCACGGCGCGTACCTCGTCGTCGACCAGCAGCACCCGCACACGCGCAGTCTGGCCCACCTGCGAGTCCGGAGGGTCCGGGCTCTCAGTCCTCTCTCAGCCCGCGCCTTCGTGACCCGGAGATGCTGGTGCCATGAACACTTCTGCCCGCTCCCTGCGTCGCACCGCAACCTGGTCCGCGCCCCTGCTCACAGCAGTGGTCGTGGGCGGAATCGCGCTGCTCCCCTCCGCTGCCTCCGCCAGTGCCCATCCCCGACTCCCAGCGAGGTCAGCCGCCCAGCTGCTGGCGGCCGTGCAGACCGCTGACGTGACCGCGCTGTCGGGCACGATCGTGGAGACGGCCCGCCTTGGGCTGCCGTCGCTGCCGGGCCAGGACAGCTCCGCCGCCCTTACCTGGCAGACGCTGGTGACCGGCACCCACTCGGCACGGATCTGGCTGGACGGCGCGGACAAACAACGGCTGGCCCTGCTGGGCCAGCTCGCCGAGTCAGACGTCGTGCACAACGGCCGGGACGTGTGGACCTACGCCAGCGACACCCAGAAGGTCGGCCATCAGGTTCTTCCCGCCGAGAAGGTAGACGCCAGCAGCAGGGTCGGCACCGGCAAGGACCTCACGACGTACACCCCCCAGGGGGCTGCGGCCGCGGCGCTCAAGGCCATCAACCCGTCGACCATCGTCACGGTGGACCGGACGGCTAGGGTCGCTGGCCAGGCCGCGTACACGCTGGTCCTGACACCGCGGGACATTCGCTCCACGGTGCGTCGGGTCACCATCGCTGTCGACGCTGTGCACAACATCCCCCTCCGGGTGCAGGTCTTCGGGGCCGCAGTGGCACCGGCCTTCGAAACCGCGTTCAGCGACATCTCGTTCCGGCGACCGGCAGCGTCTGTCTTCGCCTTCACCCCACCGAAGGGGGCGACAGTGAGCAGTGACCTGCTGCCGCTAGTGACGTTGGGGGGTTCTACATCCGTCCCGACACACGGCAAGACCGGCAGCACCCATAAGGCCGTGACGGCAAGGGCCACCGAGCCCAGCATCGTCGGTACCGGGTGGACCTCGGTGCTGGTCCTACCGGCGGCAAAGGATGGCACCTCTGCCTTGGCCGGCCTTACCGGTGGCGCCGGGGGCCACAACCAGACCTCCTCGATCCTCGACCGGCTGATCAGCACCCTGCCGAACGGCGACAAGGTGCTTCGCTCAGCGCTCGTCAACGTGCTGATGACCAGGGACGGTCGGGTGCTCGTCGGCGCCGTCAGCACCGAGGTGCTGCAGCAGGCTGCCGTCGGGAAGGCCGGGTGACCTCGGCGACCGCCGGGTCCCTGACCGTCGCTGACGGGCCTGACGCAGCTGTCGTGGTTCCCGACCTCGGCTTCGCCGTGCGCACAACCGGGCTGACGCGCCGGTTCGGGACGCAGGTGGCCGTGTGCGGCGTGGAGCTGCTCGTGCCGCGAGGCGCCGTCTACGGCTTTCTGGGACCCAACGGCTCAGGGAAGACCACCACGATCCGCATGCTGCTCGGGCTGCTGCGCGCCGACGCCGGCCAGATCGAGCTCCTCGGCCGAGCCATGCCCGAGCAGCTGGCCGAGGTGCTCCCGAAGGTAGGGGCGCTCATCGAAGGACCTGCCTTCCACCCCTACCTGACGGGCGCTGTGAACCTGCGTCGTCTGGACCGGAGTGACGCCACCGCTGACCCCAGCACCAGCCGCGAGCGTATCGAGGCCGCCCTGGCCCGGGTCGGTCTGACTGCCGCCGCCGGCAAGAAGTACCGCAACTACTCCCTCGGAATGAAGCAGCGGCTCGGCCTGGCGGCGGCGCTGCTGCAGCCTCGCGAGCTGCTGGTACTCGATGAACCCACCAACGGGTTGGACCCGCAGGGGACCCGTGAGGTCCGGCACCTCATCCGGGAGCTGGCGCAAGACGGCACGACCGTTCTGGTGTCCAGCCACCTGCTGGCCGAGGTGGAGCAGGTCGCGACCCACGTCGGCATCATGTCGGGCGGGATCCTGCTCCGGCAGGGCACGCTGACTGAGGTGCTCGCGGACGGTGCCGCCGTGGTCCGGATCCTCACGCCAGACACCGGCCCGGCGCGAGATGCCCTGCGGGGGCTGG
>JAYTHM010000246.1:0-1619 GCA_043732645.1 Frankiales bacterium | reverse complement strand
CCACTTCGCAAGAAGTGACCGCCCCGTCGTCGGAACGCGTGGACTAGAAGTCCATGTCTCCCATGCCGCCGCCACCGCCACCGGGCATGGCCTGGGCCTTCTCCGGCTTGTCGGCGATGACCGCCTCGGTGGTCAGGAAGAGCGCCGCGATCGAGGCGGCGTTCTGCAGGGCCGAGCGGGTGACCTTGGCCGGGTCGATGATGCCGGCCGCGATCATGTCGACGTATTCACCGGTCGCGGCGTTGAGGCCCTGGCCGACGGGCAGGTTGCGGACCTTCTCCACGACGACGCCACCCTCGAGGCCGGCGTTGATCGCGATCTGCTTGATCGGAGCCTCGAGCGCCAGGCGCACGATGTTGGCGCCGGTCGCCTCGTCGCCGACCAGGTCGAGCTTGTCGAACGCGGTCTGCGCCGCCTGCAGCAGCGCGACGCCACCACCGGCGACGATGCCCTCCTCGACGGCCGCCTTGGCATTGCGCACAGCGTCCTCGATGCGGTGCTTGCGCTCCTTGAGCTCGACCTCGGTGGCCGCGCCGACCTTGATGACGGCGACGCCGCCGGCCAGCTTGGCCAGCCGCTCCTGCAGCTTCTCCCGGTCATAGTCGCTGTCGGACTTCTCGATCTCGGCGCGGATCTGCTTGACCCGGCCGGCGATCTGGTCGGTGTCGCCAGCGCCCTCGACGATGGTCGTCTCGTCCTTGGTGATGACGACCTTGCGAGCCCGGCCGAGCAGCTCCAGCCCGGCGGTGTCGAGCTTGAGGCCGACCTCCTCGGAGATGACCTGCGCGCCGGTCAGGATCGCGATGTCCTGCAGCATCGCCTTGCGGCGGTCACCGAACCCAGGGGCCTTGACCGCGGCGGACTTGAAGGTGCCGCGGATCTTGTTGACCACCAGGGTCGCGAGGGCCTCACCCTCGAGGTCCTCGGCGATGATCGCCAGCGGCCGGCCGGACTGCATGACCTTCTCCAGCAGCGGCAGCAGGTCCTTGACCGAACCGATCTTGGAGTTGACGACCAGGACGTAGGGGTCGTCGAGGGTCGCCTCCATCCGCTCCGGGTCGGTGACGAAGTAGGGGCTGATGTAGCCCTTGTCGAAGCGCATGCCCTCGGTGAGCTCGAGCTCGAGGCCGAAGGTGTTGCTCTCCTCGACGGTGATGACGCCTTCCTTGCCGACCTTGTCCATCGCCTCGGCGATGATCTCGCCAACGGTGGTGTCAGCGGCGGAGATCGAGGCGGTGGCCGCGATCTGCTCCTTGGTATCGACGTCCTTGGCGGCGTTGCCAATGGCCTCGACGACGGCCTCGACGGCAGCCTCGATGCCCTTCTTCAGGCCCATCGGGTTCGCGCCCGCCGCGACGTTGCGCAGTCCCTCACGCACGAGAGCCTGGGCGAGAACGGTAGCGGTGGTGGTGCCGTCACCCGCGACGTCGTCGGTCTTCTTGGCGACCTCCTTGACGAGCTCGGCGCCGATCTTCTCGTAGGGGTCCTCGAGCTCGATCTCCTTGGCTATGGAGACGCCGTCGTTGGTGATCGTGGGGGCGCCCCACTTCTTCTCCAGGACGACGTTGCGGCCCTTCGGGCCGAGGGTGACCTTGACGGCGTCGGCGAGCTGGTTCATG
>JAYTHM010000245.1:0-1620 GCA_043732645.1 Frankiales bacterium | reverse complement strand
ACAAACAGGCGTGGGAGATGAGCCACCACGAGAAGGCGAAGGTCCGCGCCGCCGCGCACCGGGCCACCCGTCTCTTCCCGGGCGCGGTCGGCGTGCTGGTCTCCCGCGAGTTGCTGAGCTTCGAGCAGTTCGGGCTGCGGTTGCGCGGCGACGGCGTGATGATGCAGGCCGTGCACGACATCATGACCGCGCCGATGATGCCGTGAGACGGCGATGGCGCCAGCTAGGGGACTGGTCCTGGCTGGCGTGGGCCGGCGCCGTCGAGGTGTGGCGGCTACCGCGCTAGCCGATCCTGACGTCGCGGTGCAGGTCGAGCCTGAGCTCGTCGCCGATCTTCATCTTGACCGGGGGTGACCAGACCTGCGCCTTGTCGCCGCGCCATACGACGTAGTGGCAGGTGGTCATGCCGGGCTGTGGGTTGACCACGGTCACGCGGAGGTCGTCGTCGAGCCGCTCACGGTTGGCGACCTGCGGCCCGAACAGGCCGTCGCGCCGGTCCGTCTCGGCGTCCGGGTCCCAGTCCCACTCGTGCAACGTCACCGTCGACGCCGCCCCGACGACCGCCTGCCACATCTTCTCGGCCTCGGCCTCGTGCAGTCTCGCCATGCCGCGATCCTCCCACCCCGCTAGCCTTATCGGGTCGGTTGTGCGGCTGGGGTCGCACGCACCGGACCACGGGGCCTCTGCGGCCCGCGCCCGACCAGTGACCGGGCTACCGGCCCCGCCCAGGATTCCTGGGCGGGGCCGAGCCGTCTACTGGTTGTCGGGCGTGGCCTGCGTCGAGTCGAGCGCCGGGTCCAGCGTCGTCGAGGTGAGCTGCGTGCGGTACACGACCTCGGCGTTGCCCGACACGAGCGCCGGGTCCGCGGTCGCCGAGGACTGCATGACGGCGATTCCGGTCGTGACGTCGATCTGCACGTTCACGTACAGGATCCCCGAGCCGGGCGCGGCGGGCATGGCCAGCGGCGACCCGGACACGTTCAGCGTCGCCCCGTTGAGCGCGGTGACGGTGCCGCCGATGAGCAGGTTGCCGGCGTTGCCGTCGGGTACCTCGAGGTCGAGGTCCCAGAAGTTGGTGGCGCCCAGGACGCCGGAGGTCACACTCGCGGTAAGAGGCATGGTCAGGACTCGATTCCGCCGACGTAGAAGTAGAAGTTGGGTGCTCCCGTGCAGACGGGGAGCAGGATCGTGACGACCTGCCCCGCCGACGCGTTGGGCTGGGTCTCCATCCCGGAGGCCTGTAGCGGCGCGGTGTCGCCCTTCACGGCCCACCGGAAGATGTCCACCCCCGCGGCCTGCAACCGGGTGTCGTGGGCGACGTTGTCGTCATAGCCCCAGAACAGGTCGGTCATGAAGTACGTCTTGCCCGCCGTGACCGTCTCCAGGGTGACGGTGGTGGCGACGGTCGCGGAGGTGGCGATCTTGCCGGTGTAGTTCTTCACGGTCTGGCCGGGGGCGACGAATCCGGCGTTGACGCGGAGGACGGGGCCGCCGGCCGTGGGGACGTAAATCTCTTCCTGTCGGTAGAGCGTGCCGTCGGCTTGGCCGTCGACATGTTCCGGGCCGATCAGGTTCGGGTTGGGTGCCATGGCTCCGCAGAGTATCGGTAGGGGGGTCCAC
>JAYTHM010000244.1:0-5675 GCA_043732645.1 Frankiales bacterium | reverse complement strand
GCTCGCGGCCGTGGGCGGTGCAGAAGACGACCAGCCGACCGACCGCCTCGTGGGCCTCACGGAACGGCACCCCGTTGCGCACTAGCAACTCCGCGACGTCGGTGGCGAGGGCGAAGCCAAGCGGTGCGGCGGCCTCGAGCACGTCGACGTGCACGATCATGGTGGCGATCATCCCGGCCATGGCCGGGAGCACCAGGAGCAGCGTCTCGACGGCGTCGAACGATGGTTCCTGTGCCTCCTGCATGTCCCGGTCGTAGGTCAGCGGCAGGCCTTTGAGCATGGCGAGCTGGCCGGTGACGTGCCCGATCAGCCGGCCGGCCTTGCCTCGGGCGAGCTCGGCGATGTCGGGGTTCTTCTTCTGCGGCATGATCGAGCTGCCGGTCGAGAACGCGTCGTCGAGGGTCACCCAGCCGAACTCGGTCGTGTTCCAGAGCACGACCTCCTCGCCCAGCCGGGACAGGTGCACGCCCAGCAACGCGGTACAGAACAAGAACTCGACAACGAAGTCGCGGTCGGAGACGGCATCCATCGAGTTGGGGGCAGCCGACCCGAAGCCGAGCTCGGCGGCAGTGCTGATCGGGTCGACCGGCAACGACGACCCGGCGAGGGCACCGGAGCCGAGCGGCGAGACCGAGGCCCGCAGGTCCCAGTCGCGGAGCCGGTGCACGTCACGGGCAAAGGCCTGCACGTGCGCCAGCAGCTGGTGGGCGAACAGCACCGGCTGGGCGTGCTGCAGGTGCGTCATCCCGGGCGCGGGGGTGTCCAGGTGCTGCGTGGCTTGGCCGATGAGCGCCTGCTCCAAGGCCGACAACTGGGCCACGACCAGCCGAGCGTGGTGGCGCAGGTAGAGCCGCAGGTCGGTCGCGACCTGGTCGTTGCGGGAGCGACCCGCCCGGAGCTTGCCGCCGAGCGTACCGAGCTTCTCGATCAGCCCCCGCTCGAGCGCCGTATGGACGTCCTCATCCTCGGCCCGCGGGGTGAAGCGGCCGTCCCGCGTCTGTTCGGCGAGCTCGTCGAGCGCGCCCAGCATCGCAGGCAGCTCGTTGTCCTCGAGCAGTCCCGCGCGGTGCAGGACCCGGGCATGTGCCTTGGAGGCCTGCAGGTCGTACGGCGCCAGCCGCCAGTCAAAGTGGACGCTCACCGACAGCCGGGCAAGGGCCTCCGCCGGGCCCCCCTCGAAGCGCCCGCCCCACAACGACATCCGGTCCGGGGGCACTGCTCCGGTCACGCGCCGAACCGCAGGTCGCGCTTGGCGGCAATCTTGCTGGGCAGGCCCCACAGCTCGACGAACCCCTTCGCGAGGGACTGGTCAAAGGTGTCCCCCTCGTCGTAGGTCGCGAGGTCGAAGTCGTACAGGGAGGCCTCGCTGCGACGGCCGGTGACCGTGCAGCTGCCAGCGTGCAGCGTCAGTCGGATCTCGCCGGACACGTGCTGCTGGCTGTCCCGCACGAAGGCGTCCAGGGCACGCTTGAGGGGTGAGAACCAGAGCCCGTCGTACACGAGCTCGGTCCAGCGCTGCTCGACTCCCCGCTTGAAGCGGCGCAGGTCGCGCTCCATCGTCAGATCCTCGAGCTCGATGTGGGCGTTGATGAGCACCAGGGCGCCCGGAGCTTCGTAGACCTCACGGCTCTTGATGCCGACGAGGCGGTCCTCGATCATGTCGAGCCGCCCGACGCCCTGGGCGCCGGCGCGCGCGTTGAGCCCCTCGATCGCCTGCAGCACCGTGACAGGGCGACCGTCGATCGCGGTCGGGACGCCATCTTTGAAGGTGAGCACCACCTCGTCCGGGCCCGGGCTGGTGCCGGGAGCCTGCGTGTAGCTGTAGATGTCCTCGATCGGGGCATTCCACGGGTCCTCGAGGAAGCCGGTCTCAACCGCGCGACCCCAGACGTTCTGGTCCACGGAGTACGGCGACTTCTTGGTGACGTCGATCGCCAGCCCGCGCTCCTCGGCGAAGGCGATCGCCTTGTCCCGGGTCATGCCGCTGTCGCGGACCGGGGCGATGCAGGTCAAGTCCGGCGCCAAGGCCCCGATCCCGACCTCGAATCGGACCTGGACGTTGCCCTTGCCGGTGCAGCCGTGCGCCACGGTGTCGGCACCGTGGTGCCTGGCCGCGGCGACGAGGTGCTTGACGATCAGCGGCCGGGACAGCGCCGACACCAGCGGATAGCGGCCCATGTAGAGCGCGTTGGCCTGCAGGGCGGGCAGGCAGTACTCGTCGGCGTACTCGTCGCGGCAGTCAGCGACGACGGCCTCGACGGCGCCGCAGTCGAGCGCGCGCTGGCGGATGACCTCGAGGTCCTCGCCACCCTGGCCGACGTCGGCCGCCACCGCAACGACCTCCTTTCCGGTCTGACGGGCTATCCATCCGATGGCCACGGACGTGTCGAGGCCTCCGCTGTAGGCGAGAACGACGCGGTCAGACACAGCAGTGCTCCTGGAGGGGTCAGGGCTGGAGGGGTCAGGGCTGGAGGGGTCAGGGCTGGAGGGGTCGGCCTTCGGCCCGCCGCAGAAGGCGGCTGGCCACGTCGGTGGCGTGGGGGGTCGCTGGGGTGCGCGTGATGAGCAGGACCGTGTCGTCACCGGCGACGGTCCCGGCGACCTCGGGGACGCCGGCCCGGTCGAGCGCCGCCGCGAGCAAGTGGGCACCGCCGGGCGGGGTCCGCAGCACCACGAAGGACCCGGTGGCCTCAGCGCTGACGCACAGCTCCTCGAGCAGCCGGCCCAGACGGGCGTCGACCGCCTCGGGCGTGCCCGTCCGCGGTTGGCCTTCCGGGGGTACGGCGTAGGAGGTGCCGCTGGCGCTGCGGACCTTGACGGCACCCAGTTCCTCCAGGTCACGGCTGACCGTCGCCTGGGTGACCTGCAGCCCCTTGGCCGCGAGCAGCCGCCCGAGCTCGGTCTGGCTGGCCACCGGCTGGGCCTCGAGCAGGTCGACGATGGCAGCGTGGCGGGCCGCCTTCGTCAGAGGGACCTGCTGCACGGCCTGCAGCCGACGGGGGGAGGACACCGGTCAGCCCTGGGCCAGCAGCCAGGTCAACAACGCCTTCTGGGCGTGCAGCCGGTTCTCGGCCTCGTCCCACACGGCAGAATGTGGACCGTCGATGACGGCGGCAGCGATCTCCTCGCCCCGGTGGGCTGGCAGGCAGTGCAACACCATGGCGTCGGGCTTGGCCAGACTGACGGCCCTCTCGTCCAGGGCATACGCGCGCAGGTCCGACAGCCGCTGCTCGGCGCCGGTCATCCCCATCGACACCCACACATCGGTGCACAGCACGTCGGCCCCGGCGACAGCGGCCTTGGCATCGTCGGTCACCACGACCGTCGTACCGAAGGCGCGGGCACGCTCGACGACGGCCGGGTCGGGCTGGTAGCCGGCGGGGGCGCCGATCCGGACCTCCATACCCGCAGTCGCTCCGCCGACGAGGTAGGAGTTGGCCATGTTGTTGGCGCCGTCGCCGAGGTAGGTCAGGACCAGGCCCTCGGTCGAGCCCTTGCGCTCCCGGACGGTCTGCAGGTCGGCCAGGACCTGGCAGGGGTGGTAACCGTCGGTGAGGGCGTTGACGACGGGCACGCTGCTTGCCTCGGCGAGCGCCGAGATCCGGTCGTCCCCGAAGGTGCGGATGACGATCGCGCTCACATAACGCGACAGGACGCGGGCGGTGTCCTCGATCGTCTCGCCCCGGCCGAGCTGGGTGGTCTGGGCGTCCAGGATGACCGGGTGCGCACCGAGCTCGGCGATGCCGATCTCGAAACTGAGCCGGGTCCGCGTTGAGGGCTTCTCGAACACGACCGCGACGGCTTTGCCCTCCAGCGGCTTCGGACCCGTGTAGCGGTCCTTTTTCAGCGCAGCGGCCAGGGTCAGGACCTCGAGCTGCTCGGCAGGGCTGAGGTCGTCATCTACCAGGAAGTGACGCAGCATCACTGGCCTCCGTCGGGTCCGCCGGTGACCTCAGCGACCCGGGCAAGCAGCTCGGCGACCGCAAAGGGCTTCACGAAGACGCTGGACTCACCGAGCAGGTCGCGCATGCCGGGGACGGCGTCGACCTTTCCCGTCACCACGATCACGGGAGTGCCGGCGAGCTCAGGGTCGTTGCGGACCTCCTCCAGCACCCGGACGCCGCCAAGGTCGGGCATCATGAGCTCAAGCAGCATCAACGCCGGCTTTGTGGCCGCCGCCTTGACGAGGCCGGCGAGGCCGTCGGACGCCGTGACGACGTCGTAGCCCTCCGCCGACAGCAGCGTGTGGAGGAGCCCCCGGACACTGGGGTCGTCTTCGACGACAAGGACATGGGTCGCGCTCACAGACGGCCGCCGAGCCGTGACAGCGGGGAAAGCATGAACAGGACTGTCATGGGGGGGCAGCGTCATGGTGAGAACTGTCATGACCGGACCCTAGCGGCGTCAAGAAGCGACGGCAGCGATGCGACGAAGGCATCGAGCTCGGCTTCGGTCACCACGAGCGGCGGGGCCAGGCGTACCGCGTCCGGTGCCGCGGCGTTGATGAGGAACCCGGCCTCCCGGGCGGCCAGCTCCACCCGGGCTGCCAACGGCTCGGTGAGGACGATCCCGAGCCAGAGCCCGATGCCTCGCACGTGGCTGACGAGCGGGTGGCCAAGCGCCTCGATGCCCTTGCGCAGCCGCTCCCCCAAAACCGTGGAGCGCCTCAGAAGCCCACCGCCCTCGATTACGTCGAGCACCGCTAGGGCGGCCGCGCAGACCACCGGGTTGCCCCCGAAGGTCGTGCCGTGGTCGCCCTTGACGAGCGCAGTCGCGGCCTCCCCGCGCGCGGCGACCGCACCGATCGGCAGCCCACCGCCCAGGCCCTTGGCGAAGGTCACGACATCGGCCTCGACGCCGGGCTCGAGAGCGGTGTGGCACATCCAGGCCCCGGCCCGGCCGATCCCGCCCTGGACCTCGTCGAGGTGCAGGAGCGCACCGCTCTCATCGGCCAGCCTTCGGGCCGCAGCCAGGAACCCGGCCGGGGGGACGACGACCCCGGCCTCCCCCAGCACGGGCTCGAGCACGATCGACGCGGTCGTCGGGCCGACGGCTAGCGCCAGCGCCTCGGCGTCGCCGTACGGGACGAAGGTCACCGGGCCGGGCAGCGGCTCGAACGGGGTGCGCTTCGCAGCCTGGCCGGTGACGGCCAGCGCACCCATCGTCCGGCCGTGGAAGGCGCCCTCGCAGGCCACCCAGCCACCGCCCGGCCGCCGCCGGCGGGCAAGCTTGAGGGCGGCTTCGTTAGCCTCCGCTCCGGAGTTGGTGAACAGCACACGGTCCATGCCGGTGAGGGCCTTGAGCCGTTCCGCGAGCAGGACGACCGGCTCGCTGACGGCCAGGTTGCTGACGTGACCGAGCGTGCCGAGCTGGCGGTGGACCGCCTCCAGCACGGCCGGGTGGGCATGGCCCAGCACGTTGACGGCGAGGCCCGCGAAAAGGTCGGTGTAGCGCTTGCCGTCGACGTCCCACACGGTGGCACCCTCGCCGCGCACGAGAACCACCTGGGGCGTGCCGTAGTTGGACATGAGGGCCGCGTCCCAACGGTCCTGCCAGTCCTGAGTCCGGGTCATGACGGCACCACCATCGTGCCCACCCCTTCATCGGTGAACAGCTCAAGCAAAATCGTGTGCGGCACCCGGCCGTCGAGGACGTGCGCCCTTGGGACCCCGCCC
>JAYTHM010000243.1:0-5678 GCA_043732645.1 Frankiales bacterium | reverse complement strand
TACCTTCGGCCTTCTTGTCGATCTCGAACGACAGGCGTCGCCGCCCCCAGATGTCGACCTTCTCAACGGTGCCCCCGCCGGTGCGAATGACGTTGAGGAACGTATCGAGGGACGGAGCGATCGTCCGCTCCTCGAGGTCGGGGTCGAGGATGACCATGAGCTCGTAGTGACGCAAGTGACCCACCTCCTCCTGTGGACTCATCGGCCACGGACGTTCCGTGGCAGGAGGGTTGTTCGCGTCAGCAAACACCACCACGCTACCAGCGCGACGCTTCAGTCCGAGGTACCGTCCGGATCTGTGGACAAGCCTCCGGGCTGGTCCACAGGCGATGCTCCCGAGCGGGTACGACGGGCCCCTGCGGCCGGCTGCGCCAGCAGGTAGCGGCCGAGGATCGTCACGACGCCCACCAAGGCGACCACCGCGAGCAGGACGGGCAGCCCGTAGCGGTGCGTCGAGCCCTGCGTGAGTCGCCCGCGCGCACACGTCTGGGCGTCACCCGGGCCCGCGGATGCGGCCGGCGGTGTGGTGAGGATCCCAGTCCCGACGCCGGGGAGGATCGCCGTACCCTCGCCGCCGGTGTTGGTCGGGCCGGCAGTCGGGGACGACGCGGTGCAGGCCCCCATCAGCACCTCCCTGGTGTCGGTGTAGGTGAACGTCGCGGCCGTCGTCAACAAGTAGGAGGCGCAGCTTTCGGCCCGGACCATCGGGCTGCGCATCCAGTTGGTGCTCTTGGCCCTGATCACATGGATGTCGCCGGCCAGCACCATCCCGAACAGTCCGGCGAGCGCCACCAGCAGCCCGACCAGCACGGTCGGCCGGGCGAGCGCTGTGCGCGCCTGCCGGGTCTGTGCTGGGGGTCTCACCTCTTGAGGGTGCCACCCCGCCTTGCCAGCTACCCGTGAACGAGCAGCGGGACTGCAGGAGGGCGAGGCCGTCGTACGGTGGGTCTCATGCTCATCGGTGCGCACGTGGACAACGCTGACCCCGCGACAGAGGCCAAGGAGCGTGACGCGGACGTCGTTCAGCTGTTCCTGGGGGACCCGCAGAGCTGGAAGGCCCCGACGGTCACGGTGGTCGAAACGGGTGGCGTGCCGTTCTTCGTGCACTCGCCGTACGTCATCAACGTGGCCAGCACCAACAACAAGATCCGCATCCCATCACGCAAGATCCTCGACCAGCACGCGCAGGCCGCCACGACGCTGGGGGCGCAGGGACTGGTGGTCCACGGCGGGCACGTCGCCAAGGGAGAGGACCCGGCGGTCGGCATCGACAATTGGGTCAAGGCGCTCGAACGGATGGAGCTGCCGCTGCCGGTGCTGCTGGAAAACACCGCTGGCGGGGACCACGCGATGGCCCGCCGGTTCGACTCCCTCGCCCGGCTGTGGGACGCGATCGGCCACCACGACAACATCGGCTTCTGCCTGGACACCTGCCACGCGCACGCCGGCGGCGAGGCCCTCGTCGACATCGTCGAGCGGGTCCTGGCCATCACCGGCCGGATCGACCTCGTGCACTGCAACGACTCCCGCGACGGCTTCGGCTCCGGCGCCGATCGGCACGCCAACATGGGCAAGGGCCAGATCGACGCCGAAATTCTGGTCGCCGTCGTCCGGGCCGCCGGGTGCCCCGCGGTGGTCGAGACGCCCCGCGACGGCCAAGCCGCCGACATCGCCCTGCTCAGGTCCCGGCTGAGTGCCTGAACTCTACGACGGGCTGGTCAGCGCCAGCCAGGAGCGAAAGGCGCTCACACCACAGCAGGTGCACGGCGGTCCGGTGCCCCGTCGAGGACCCCACCCGCCGGGTCGTCGACGCCGTCGGCGCGGACCACGTCGAGCTCCGGCCGCACGATGTCGCGGACCACGAAAGCGGCGTACACGACGATCAGCAGGTCACGGAGCAGGACCGCCGCGAAGAACCAGCCGATCGTGATGCCCTGGCCGGGCTTGTCGTTGCTCACGAAGAAGTAGAAGCGCGCGAGCAGCACGAGGGCCTCGGCAGCCTGCCAGGCAAGGAACGGCCGCCACCGTGGGCGGGCCAGGACGGCGAGCGGGACGAGCCACAGGACATACTGCGGGCTGTCGACCTTGCTGGCGATCAGGAAACCCGCGACGGTGAGGAACAGCAGCTGCGGCACCCGCGGCCGACGCTTCGCACGCAGCGTGAGCGCCGCGAGGCCCCCCATGACGAGGATCTCGACTGCCGCCACCCACAGGTTGAGGTTCGCCGGTGGGCTGGTGTTGTCGCTGACCCAGCCGGCGACCGTGTTGCGCAGCCCCTTGAGGCGGCCGTGGTCGGTGCGCAGGTGCTGCAGCTGCAGGTAGAGCGAGTCCCAGTCGGCGCCGCGGGTCTGGTTGAGGTCGAAGAACCGGTAGACCGCATTGGTGGCCTGCTCCTGGGTCGTGCCGACGGCTGGCATCGACGGGCACCGGCCGGTGACGTATCGGCTGGTCTGCCCCGCCGTCTGGGTGATCCTGCACGCCTGCGGGAGCAGCGCCGACAAACCGTCGGTGCCGAGCCGGTCGACTGGTGAGGCGAGCACCCTCACCTGCCCGTTCGCCGTGTCCGCGAAGGACGGCGCCGTCAGGTAGACCGGCAGGGTCAGGCCGGCCACGACGAGCGCTGTCGTCGCGGCCAGCGCCCCCCACGACCTGAGCTTGTGCGCCCGCACACACAGCACCAGCAGGGGCAGCAGGAACAGCACCGGGTAGAGCTTGGTGGCCGTCGCCAGCCCGAGCAGGACCCCGGCCGTCATGGGGTGCCGACGCGACCAGGCGACCAGGGCCAGCCCGGCGAAGGCCATCGCCACCAGGTCCCAGTTGGTGGTCGCGTGCAGCAGCAGCGCCGGCGACAGCGCGAACATCGCCGCGTCCCACGGTCGGCGTCCCGACAGCCTCGCCGTCGTGACCGTCACGACCAGCGCGCAGATCGTGACGAGCGCCCAGGTCAGGTCGTAGAAGTGCCGCCCGCGGGCGATCGCGGCCGCGTAGTCGCGGGTGTTCCGGTTGGCCGGCGTCGGGCTCTTGTCGAACGCCCGCTGCGCCGCGCCGGTCTTGTCGTCTGGAAAGGCGGCCGTCACCGCCCGCGTCATCAGGCTGCTGATCTCCATCACGGCCCCGATCACCACGGGGTACTCGACGGGGTGGTCGTAGTAGGGCAGGTCGCCCTTCGCGAGCCCCTCCGAGGAGTAGAGCGCGACCACGTCGGTGTAGCAGGCCCTCGTGTACTGGTGCTCGTGCACCCAGGTGCTGCCGTCCCGGCACGGGGCCTTCTGGGCGAAGCCCAGCAGGCTCGTGAGCAGCGTCAGCGCGATGAGCACCCGCGTCGGCGTCCAGAGGCGCCGCTCACCGAGCCGCGCGTGCCGCCCCGGCGGCCCTCCGACTGCCTCGACCGCCCCGGCGACCACCGGATCGTCGTGCGACGGGAGGACGAGGGCTCGGGTCACCCGCCGATGGTCTCAGACCGGCCGGGCGGCGACTCCTAAGGACTCGCTGCTGGGCCCGCTGGCGCTGCCGGGCCCGCCGGCGCCGGCGCCGGCGCCGGCGGCGAGGTTGGCGGCGGCGGGGGTGGCGTCGTCGGCACGACCGGCGGCAGCGTCGCGGGGGGCACGGTCGTCGGGGCTGCCGTCGAAGGCGCCGACGTCGGGGCGGCCGTGGCCGTCGGCGTGGGGGTCGCCGTCGCGGAGGGTGTCGCCACCGGAGACGGGGTCGCGACCGCGCCGACATTGGCCCGCGGCGGGAAGTTCATCACCGGCTGGCCTTGCAAGGCGGCGTCCATGAACGCCTTGAAGACCTTGGCGGGCACCGTCCCGCCGTACACGCCGCCGCTGATGCCAAGGACGCCCTTGAGCGGACCGCCCTGGGCCCGGCCAACCCAGACCGCGGTCGACAGCTGGGGGGTGAAACCGACAAACCAGGCGTTTGTGTTGGACGTCGTGGTGCCGGTCTTGCCGGCAACGGGACGACCCGCGAGCTGCGCCCGGGTACCGGTGCCGCCCTGGACGACCTGCTGCATGGCGTACGTCGTGTCGGCGGCGATGCCCTGGCTGAAAGCCATACCCGTGTCCTGCTTGGCGGTGTAGACCTCATTGCCGCCGTCGGTGACCTTCTGCACGAAGTACGGGCTCGCGCGGGTGCCCTGCGCGGCAAAGGTTGCGTAGCCCACGGCCTGGTCGATGACGTGGACCTCGTAGCCGCCTGAGCCGAGCGCGATCTGGGCGCTGGGGGAACCGGAGTCGCCATCGAGCGGGTCGCTGTCGGGGATGCCCGCCGCGTGGGCGAGGTCGCGGATCCGCTTGGGGCCGACGTCGCAGGCCAGCCGCAGGTAGACGGTGTTGACGGAGTACTTCAACCCGGTCGTGAGGTCGATCTTGCCGAAGGGCGGGTCGCCGGCGTCGTTGGTCACGTCCTGCTGCCCACAGATGTTCTGGTGGTTCGACCCGTCGTACTGGGTGTCGAGGCCGATGTTTTTAGATAGGGCGGCCGCGAGGACGTACGGCTTCATCGACGACCCCGGCTGCACACCCTTTCTGCTGTTGCTGGCGTAGTCGAAGCCGCCGGCAGACCGACCGCCGTAGTAGGCGATGACCTTGCCGGTCCCGGGCTCTACGGCGACGAGCGCGCCGACCGCCGGGTTGGCGTCCTTACTGGCGGGGACGGCTCCTTCCACGGCCGCGATGGCGGCCGACTCAGCTGCCCGGCCGATCGTGGTCTGGACCGTCAGCCCGCCGGCGGTGATCCGGTCCTCGGGGAAGCCGTGCTTCTCAAGCTCCGCGACGACCTGCGCGCGGACCAGGTCCAGCGCGCCCGGGAAGTTGGCCGTGCTGTAGACGAGCACCTTCGGGTACGTCGCCGCGGCCCGGTCCGCAGCTGACAGCCACTTCTGCTTAACCATGCCGTCCAAGACGTAGTTCCAGCGCGCCTTGGCTTTCTCCGGGTGCTTGGCCGGGTCGTAGCCGGCGGGCGAACGGATGCTCGAGGCCAGCACCGCGGCCTGGACCGGCGTCAGCGCAGAGGCGTGCACCCCGAAGTAGGTCGTCGCGGCAGCCTCGATGCCATACGCGCCGCGGCCGAAGTAGATCGTGTTGAGGTAGTCCTCGAGGATCTTGTCCTTGCCCACCGTCTGGCTCATCTTCAGGGCGATGAAGACCTCCTTCACCTTGCGGGTGTAGGTCCGCTCCTGGGTGAGGAAGGCGTTCTTGGCGTACTGCTGGGTGATCGTCGACCCGCCCTGCTGGACGCTTCCGCCGCCCTTCACGTTGGTCACCAGCGCCCGCAAGATTCCCTTCGGACTGATGCCGGGCTCGCTGTAGAAGCCTCGGTCCTCGGCCGCGAGGATCGCCTGCTGCGCCGGCTTGGAGATCTTGGAGATCGGGATGATCGTGCGGTTCTTGCCGATCCGGCCCATCTCGCTGCCGTCGGCGTACAGCACCTTCGTCGCCTGCGCCGTCGCGATCTTGTTGGGTTGGGGCACCGTGGTGAGCGCGTAACCAACCCCCACAAGCACGACGAACAAGAGCAAGAGGGACCCGGCGACGGCGCCGATCCGCTTCTTCCACGACAACCCGCGCAGCCAGTTCACCGACAGATCGTCCCCCGCTGCCCGTCGACTCAACCCGACTTCCAGATCACAGGTCAGCCTCGGTTCAGGCGCGGTGGGATGGGTGTGCCTTGCGAGGGGG
>JAYTHM010000242.1:0-1622 GCA_043732645.1 Frankiales bacterium | reverse complement strand
CCGATTTACCAGGCGCTCGAGAAGGTCAACGGCAAGGCCGAGGACCTGTCCTGGCAGGTCTACCGCGACACCCTCGTCGAGCAGTTCGAGCAGGGCGTGGACTACATCACCGTCCACGCCGGCGTGCTCCTGCGCTACGTCCCGCTGGCCGCCACCCGCAAGACCGGCATCGTCTCGCGCGGCGGTTCGATCATGGCCGCCTGGTGCCTGGCGCACCACCAGGAGAACTTCCTCTACACGCACTTTCGAGACATCTGCGAGCTCATGCAGCAGTACGACGCGACGTTCTCCCTCGGTGACGGTCTTCGTCCGGGCTCGATCGCCGACGCCAACGACGCCGCGCAGTTCGCCGAGCTCCGCACCCTGGGCGAGCTGACCGAGATCGCCTGGGAGTACGACGTGCAGGTGATGGTGGAAGGCCCCGGCCACGTTCCCATGAACAAAATCAAGGAGAACATGGACCTGCAGCTCGAGGTGTGCAAGGAGGCGCCGTTCTACACCCTCGGTCCGCTGACGACCGACATCGCACCGGGTTACGACCACATCACCAGCGCCATCGGCGCGGCGATGATCGGCTGGTACGGCACCGCGATGCTCTGCTACGTCACGCCCAAGGAGCACCTTGGCCTGCCGAACCGCGACGATGTGAAGGACGGCGTGATCACGTACAAGATCGCCGCTCACGCAGCCGATCTGGCGAAGGGCCACCCCGGCGCCCAGGCCTGGGACGACGCGCTGAGCGACGCCCGGTTCGAGTTCCGCTGGCAGGACCAGTTCAACCTCTCGCTCGACCCGACGAAGGCTCGCGACTTCCACGACGAGACGATGCCGGCCGAGGCCGCGAAGACCGCGCACTTCTGCTCGATGTGCGGTCCGCACTTCTGCTCGATGCGGATCAGCCAGGACGTCCGCAAGTACGCCGCCGAGCACGGCGTGGGTGAGGTCGAGGCGCTCGAGCTGGGCATGAAGGAGAAGTCGTCGGAGTTCCTCGCCGAGGGCGCCCGCGTCTACCTGCCGGTGATCGACCTCGAAGGTTCGGTCGACTGATGTGCACTTCTCACGCTCCGCAGAACGTGGTCGTCTGCGACGTCGCCCTGCCGGACATCACGGCGCTCGTCGGCGCGCTGCCCGGAGTGACGCTCACCCACTTGCCGTACGAGGGAACCCGGGTGGAGTCTGACGGCACCATCGGTGTCGAGGCCTTCCGCGGGGCTGTCAACGAGGCGATCGGCAAGCACGGCGGCATTCTCTGACGTCGGCGTTGGACCCCTTGGCCAAGATTTGGTCGAAAGATGGGCGGTCCTGGTCCAGACCACGAGCGAAGCCCGCCAGGCACCCTGGCCACGGCACATGTTGCGCGAGTTGATCGTCTCCACGACCGAAAGACGGGTCGCCGAGCAGAGCTCGACCCAACGTCAAGGGGAGGCACAGGCGGGGTGGGCGCCCGTGACGGCAGCCAACCGGTAAAGGTTGATCTGGCCCTGTACGCAATCGAGCTGGAGGCCGGCAGCAGTCAGCTTGTTGGCCCAGGCCAGGTGCTCGTCCGGACTCACGTGGCTGTCCACCATCCAGATGGTGGAGCCGTGAGCGAGACTGAGGGCCCGGTCGGTCAGGCTGTTCAC
>JAYTHM010000241.1:0-1623 GCA_043732645.1 Frankiales bacterium | reverse complement strand
CGCGCGCAGGGAACCCGGGACCGGAGATCTTGACGATCAGGTTCGTCCCTGCCGGGCAGGGGGAGGCCGTGACCACTGTTAGGGCGTTCTGGTCGGTGCCGTGTGCCGGCAGCACGGCGAGAGGTCCTGGGAGGGCGACAGCTAACGCGGTAGGGCTGCCTGTGGCTCCTAGCCCCAGAAGCAACCCCGTGAGAGCGAGTAGGCGTTGCGCAGGCACGCGCATGTCAGCTCACCTCAAGCTTGGTGGGTCGGCGCCGAGCGGAAGGTCGTGAGTGCCGGCCCGTCGCGTGGGCTGGTGTAGGCCTTCGGCTCGCCCGACGGCGCAGTACGGCGACCGTGACGGCCACCATGGCGATCAGGGCCAGCAACGACCATGGAATGGTCCAGAACCCGTGCGACACGGTGAAAGCGCTGCCCGCCTCACCGTCGGCGGCCAGCCGGACGGGCGTCACCGCGACGCGTGTCGAAGCGCGGAACGCCGGCAGGAGGCGGCCTGAGCCGGTGAACACCAGCGAGCTGCCCGGCAAGAGCTCTGGCACCGAGTGCGTGCCGGCCGACGTGCTTCCGAGCAGGCTGTGGAACTGAGCCACGACCTTGGCGCCAAGACGGACGTTGCCCGTGTTGGTGATGCGGTAGCTCGTCGAGGCCCGTCCGCGACCGAGGGGGTTGAGCGGCCCCGCGAACGTCGTGTGCACCTCGCTGACAGCCAAGGTCGGCCGGAGCGCGCCTGGAACGCGGAGGTAGATCCGTTCCGCCAGTCGGTGTTCGACGGTGACCTGGTCCCCGCGCTTGCCATGGCTCATGACGGTGAAGCTGGCGACGATGCCACCGACGTGGTCGCCTGGGCTGGCGTTCGCAGGGACAGCGAGCCGGAATGGCAGGATCGAGCGCGTACGGGCGGCCAGGGTGACGCTTGAGTTCGCGATCGTCACCCAGGTGCCCAAATCACGCGGCTTCGCGCTGGACGCGGTGAGGTCGAATCCGCCGTCCTGGTTGGTGAACGCGTCCCCGGCGTAGATCTTCAGTGAGAGCGGGCTGCTGCTGTAGTTGGAGACAGCGACGTAGTCGACGATGTCCGCCCCTGGGACCGCGGTGTAGGCGAAGTGCGGCCGGGTGTCGACATTGTGCTGCGTCGCGGCCTGTACGCCAAACGTCGAGACTCCCGGGTCGGCGGAGGCTAACTTCGGGGCGGCAGGCACCGGCGCGGGAGCGGCAGCCAGGGCAGAGCCAGATGAGGTGAGGGCCATGCCGGTGGCCGCGATCAGGTACAGCAAGCGCATGAGGTGCCGTTCGTCAGTCGTTATCGAGGGGGGCGGGTGTGCGGTCGATCTGCTGGTGGGGAGCCGGGGCACCGGCGCCCCACCAGCAGATCAGGGTTACGCCGAGGGCTAGGCGGCTGTGATGGTGAGCGTGGTCGAGTAGACCGGGTGAGCCATCGTGTTGGGCGCGGTGTTGGTGGGCGCGTTCAGCGTCAGACCGGCCGTGATGTGCGCCGTACCCGTTGAGGCACCCGCGGCGGCCGTCGCCAGGACCCGGCTCGTGCCGAGGCCGAGGCTCGGGTCGTTCGCCGTGGCCGGAGCCACGCCCTGAGCCGGCGTGATCGGCGGACCTGCCGTGACGGTT
>JAYTHM010000240.1:0-1624 GCA_043732645.1 Frankiales bacterium | reverse complement strand
CGGCCGCGGTGCCAACGCGCCACCGCGGTGAGGCCGTCGACGTACTTCTCAAACTCCCACCCCAGACGCGACTTGCCGACCCCCGCCTCACCATCAAGCACAACCAGCTTGGGTCGACGTGCTTCCTGGGTCGCGTGGAACATTTCCTTCACCAGTCGCAGGTCCGCGTCCCGCCCGGTGAACCGGGCCTCGAGCCCATCGACGCGCTGACCACCGCCACGCTCAGCGACGACCACACCAGCCCGCCACAGCCGCAACGGCCCGGCCTTGCCCTTCAGCTCATGCTCACCCGTGTCCTCAAACGTGATCGCCGCCGACGCCAGGGCGCGAGTCGCCTCATCGACCCACACCTGAGCTGGCCAGGCCGCGGACTGCACCCGGGCCGCGGTGTTCACCGCATCCCCCGCGACCATCCCTTCCGCCGTCGCACCGACCGTCACCGCGACCTCACCGGTGACGATCCCGACCCGCTGCGCCAACCCCGCAGCGCCCACCTCATCCCCGAGCGCTGTCACCATCGCCACGAGCTCCAGCCCGGCACGCACCGCACGTTCAGCATCGTCCTCGTGAGCGACCGGGACACCCCACACCGCCATCACAGCATCACCGATGAACTTCTCAATCACCCCGCCGTAACGGGCCACCACCACCCGGCACTGCTGGAAATACGCCGAGAGCAACTCGCGCACCTCTTCGGAGTCCTTGCTCTCCGACAACGGGGTGAACCCGACAAGATCCCCAAACAACACCGAGGTGACCCGGCGCTCAGCGACCGGCACAGCCGACGGCACGTCCGACACCACAGGCGCCGCATCCAAAGCCGCACCGCACTCCGGGCAGAACCTGCCGGACCCAGCCGACACGCCACACGACCGGCACACCCGCGGGGCAGCCAGACGACCGCACTCTGGACAGAACTTCGCACCCGTGGGCACATCCGCAGCACAGTGAGAACAGGCCGCCACCGACACCCCTCCCCGCCCCACTGAGGCGCCCGCCGCAACACGGCGGCCGCGCGCCCGACCGTAGCAGCACACAAAACAAACGCGAGCGTGGATCTAGGCAGCAACGCGACCATCCAGGCCCAACCAGGACCCAGAAAACGTGCAGTCAGGCACAGGACACAACCCACACCCCGACGGTCCCCACAGACCCCCCGGACCCAGAAGGACACCTCGCCAAGACGACGTCCCGGTCAGCTCCTGTCACCAGAATGGAGGCAAGCACGCACAGCGGGTGGCACTGACCAAACTGCATCCGTGAGGTCGTCCAAGCGGCTCGCCCTTAGTCACGTCACGGACCTTGCGTCCTGGCGCAGGCCGGGACCTGACCCACGAGCATCACTGTTGGGGGGGTTGGGCCGCGACATCCTCCGAACGCAAACAAGAACCGCTGGCCCGCCTACCGCCCCGAAGGACAACAGGCGGGCCAGTAGCTGATCAGGCTGCTTGTTGGAGGACGCGGTTGAGGGTCTGCAGGGTGGTGCGGTCCAGGTCCCGGTAGCCGTCGGTAAGGGTCTTGAGGTTGTTGCGTTCGGCCCGGTCAGCTCCGCGCACGACGCCCTCATGGTGGTCGTAGGTGTTGACCGCCTGCAGGACTCCGTGGGCGGTGCCGGTCCAGGGGC
>JAYTHM010000239.1:0-5692 GCA_043732645.1 Frankiales bacterium | reverse complement strand
GTTCACCGGCAGAGGTGGCGGCGATGCTCGAGTCGGCTGGCTACGAGCCGGTCTGGAAGGATGCTTTCGCTCTGCGCTAACGGGCGCGGCTGATGGGGCCGGTGATCTGGGACCTGGGTCAGACGCCGCCGGCCGTGACGACCATGTCGGTGACGAATCCTGCCATCAGGCCGAGCAGCAGGCCCCAGCACAGGACATCCTTGCGGCCAGCTTTTTGGGCGACACCGAGAAGCTGGATCACGACATACAGGATCGAGCCGGCGGCAAGGGTCAGAAAGGCTACCGACAACGTGTCGCTGGTAAAGGTGTGGCCGACGGCGGTGCCGACGAACGTCGGACCTCCCGCGATGGCGGCGAGACCGAGCAAGGAGGTCCAGGACGGACGCGCCTCGCCCTCGGCGCGGTCAGCGCACAGGGGAGCGACGATGCCGAAGCCTTCGGTAGCGTTGTGGAGCGCGAAACCGACGACCAGCAGCGTTGCCAGGGCGATCTGACCACCGGCTGCCGCCGAACCGATCGCCAGGCCCTCGGCGAAGTTGTGCAGGCCGATGCCGACCGCGATGAGGAACGCCAGCCGACGGGCGGGGGTGAGGCCCGTGATGCTCAGGCGGGTGGTGGGCAGTTCGCCGACGGCGACCGTCCCCGGGCCGAAGCGGCGAGCCGTGCGGGCCCGGCTGAGGAATCGCTCGTAGTAGACCAGGCTCATCAGGCCGATGACCGTGCCCGCCACGAACAGCGAGCCGTAGCCGAACACCGGACCGAGGCCCCCGCTGCCCTCGTGGTTCGCGACCAGCGCGGCGTCGATCGGCGCCCAGGCACCGCTGAAGACATCCCAGACCAGGAAGATGAGGATCCCGATCGCGGTCCCGTTGAGGACCAGCCGCAGCGTGGGCGCTGGGCGCTCCATCCGGCCGAGCGGCATGCCCAGCAGAATCGTGCCGCCTGCGACCGCTCCCAGTAGCAGAGTCTGGCCGGTGCCCATTGGTGTCTCCTCGTGTTCACGAAACCGGGCGCCAAGGGGAAGCGCCCGTTGCTGGGTCGAACTGCTTAGGTAACCCTAACCAACTCTGTTTCGCTCGCGCAAGGTGACGCTCGCCACCTCCGGCTCACCCCAGGTCACGGACGAGCACCTCGTGGCCGGCCCGTTCGTCGCCCCGCGTGAAGCTCAGCCCCTTCAGCAGGCGCAGGCTCGGCTCGTTGCCAGCAAGCACCTCGGCCCGCGCCGACGCCGCCCCCTGCTCCCGCACCCAGTCGAGCAACAGCGCCACCGCGGCGCGCCCGTGCCCCGCCCCGCGCGCCGACGGCGCCAGCCCGTAGCCGATCTCCACCTGCCCGTCGGCCTCGCTCGACCGGCCGTGCTTCTGGGCGGACGGTGGACCGAACCAACCGCAGTCCCCGATCACGGTGCCGCCCGTCCCCCCGTCTTGCAGCACGACCAGGAAGGTGCCTGGCCCGGTGTCGTCCGGGTGCTCCGCGAGTCCCCTGAGGGCGTCGTAGGTGTCTTCGTGCGGCCAGTCGACCACCCTCGACAGCTCGCCGAGAGCTCGATCGATCCCGGCTGCGTCGTCGTACCGCAGGACGGCCTGGGCGACGGCGACGCTTACCGGGACGAGCGCGATCACGCCCGGGGTTCCAGCAGGGCAGCAGCGAGAGCGGTGGCCGTCAGGGCGACCTGCCAGGAGCGCGCCCCGTGCCCGAGCAGAGCCTCGTGTACGGCGTCCGCGTCGATCGGGTCGGGCGGCGTCCAGGCCAGGCGGCGCAAGGCGTCCGGGGGCAGGAGGTTCTCGGCCGGCATGGTGTTGTCCTCGGCGATCCCGGTCACCGCCGCCCGTGCCCGGGCGAGGCGCTTGGCCGCCACCGGGTCGCGCTCGGCCCAGCGGTTCGCGGCCGGAGGGCCGTCACCGGTGGGTACCGGCTGCGGGAGCTGCTCGTCGGTCAGGCCGGCTGCGCGCTGCAGAGCACCCCACCAGGTATCGACGTGCCGGCGCGTGCTGCGGCCACCGAACACGGGCAGGGCCATCAGGTCACCCGTGGTCGCCGGCGCGGCGGTCACAGCGCTGATGATCGCGGCGTCGGGCAGGATCCGGCCAGGCGCCGTGTCACGCCTGCGCGCCATCTCGTCTCGGACCTCCCACATCGCCCGCACCCCCGCAAGCTGCCGGCGGCTCCTGAGCCGGTGGATCCCGCTGGTGCGCCGCCACGGGTCGGGGCGCGGCCCGACCGGTGGCGCAAGCCGCACCGCCTCGAATTCCTCATGGGCCCACGCGAGCTTGCCTTGGCTCGCGAGCTCCGCCTCGAGGGCGTCGCGCAGCTCCAGCAGCACCTCGACGTCGAGCGCCGCGTAGACCAGCCAGGAGTCCGGCAGCGGGCGCGTCGACCAGTCCGCCGCGCTGTGGCCCTTCTCCAGGCGTAAGCCCAGGACGTTCTGGACCATGGCGCCCAGGCCCACCCGCTCGAAGCCGGCCAGCCGGCCCGCGAGCTCGGTGTCGAACACCGCCGGCGGCACCATGCCAACCTCCGCCAGGCACGGGATGTCCTGGCTGGCGGCGTGCAGGACCCAATTGTCGCCCTGCAGCGCCTTGCCCAGCAGGCTCAGGTCGGGGCAGGCGATCGGGTCGATCAGGGCGCTGCCGGACCCTGCGCGTCGCAGCTGGACGAGATAAGCACGCTGCGAGTAGCGGTAACCCGACGCACGCTCGGCGTCGACCGCCACCGGGCCTGTCCCACCCGCGAATCGCGCCACGACCTCAGCCAGACCTGCAGCCGTCTCGGTCACCGGGGGAGTGCCTTCACGGGGTACCAGCAGGGGGATCACGATGGGCCCGGACTCCTGGGTGGCTTCGGACACCTCCTGGTCAGGACCCGGCAGGGTCTCTGTCACACCCAGGAGCCTACGTCCGGACCGCCCACAGGGCCCTTCGCCCCGCCGAGGCAGTCGTCGGCGGGACGCGCTCGCCCACCGCTGTACACCGCTGTCTTGCCGGGCCCCTGGGGTAGGGGTCGCCGAGTGAAGCAGGGCGGGCAGTACGACTAGCGGATGACCCCGGCGCGCATGGCAAGGGCGACCATCTCGGCGCGGTCGCCGGTACCCAGCTTGCGGGCGATCCGGGCGAGATGGGACTTGACGGTCAGTGCGGACAGGCCGAGCTCGTCACCGATCTGCTTGTTCGATTGGCCATCCGCCACGAGGCGAAGGACCTCGACCTCGCGGTGCGACAGCTCCGACACGCCGGTGTCGACCGGTCCGCCGCGCAGCCCGGCCGCGAGCAGCGAGGCCACAGAGGGGTCGGCGTACACACCGCCGTCAAGGACCCGGCGGACGCCGTCGGCGACGACGACAGGAGAGGCGGACTTGAGCAGGTAGCCCTGGGCGCCGGCCACGAAGGCGGCGCGCACGGAGTAGGGGTCGTCGGCGGCGGACAGCACCACCAGACGCTGCCAGCCCGCGGAGCGCAGGTCGGCGAGTAGGTCCAGGCCGGAGCCGTCGGGCAGGCCGAGGTCGAGGACGCACAGCTCGCGCGGGCCGGAGACGTTGGCACGGGCCCGGGCCTCACCGATCGTGGCGGCCTCCACCACCTCGCGGGCGCCCATCATCTTGAGCCGGTTGACCATCGACTCCCGGACAAGCGGGTGGTCGTCCACCACCATGGCGGAAAAGCCTGGCTTCTCGCCCCCTGCCTGTGCCGGGATGCTGTCAAGCGCGCTCTCAAGACCGGCAGCCACCGAGTCCTCCACCCTTGCTTGCTGTTCCAGCCGGCGGGGTTGTCCCCGTCGTTCCCCATCTGCTTCGGCTCACCGGGGCCGTCGCTGTAGGGGCGAGTTGCTCCGACTGGCGCAGCGCGCCGCATTACGCCGTTCGGCTGACAAGACCCTTGGAGGCTGCAGTTTCGGGCCGTTGCTGCCGACGAAGGGCCGTACGCCCTGAGCAGGAGGCCTGTCTTGACCCGATCAGCACCCGTCCGCTGCACCGCTGCGAGCGCCATGGCGGCGGCCCTCCTGCTCGCGAGCCTGGGAGCCGCAGTTCCTGCGGGCCCGCTGGTTCAGGCGGTCGTCTCCTACCGGGGGGCGCTGGCGCAGGTGGCCGGTGTGCGCGTCGTGGCTTCGCTCCCGACGCTGCACATGAGCGTCGTACGCGGGCCTGCGTCCGCCCTGCGACAACTGGGCCTGTCCGACGGCGTGACCGGCCTCGCCCCCGACGACGCCCTCCAGCTCACCGGTCGTGAGGACGACGGCGGCGGTGCGAAGGGCGTCCTCGCCTCGGCCGGACTCGGCGGCAACGCCGGACAGCCCGGTGCCGGAGCCGGCGTGCGGGTCGCCATGATCGACACCGGCGTCTCCGACACCGCCGCCCTCAACCGCGACTCCGGGCGGCTCGTCGACGCCGCCGACTCCTCCGGAGTGGCGACCGGCAGCCCCGTCGCCACCGGAGGCACCTATGACGACGGCTACGGGCACGGCACGTTCATGGCCGACCTCGTCGCCGGCGGTCCGGTCAAGGGCACCCGCGGGCGGGCGCTCGGCGTGGCCCCCGGAGCGACCATCCTCGTGGTCCGCGTCGCCGAGCGGGACGGTACGACGAGCCTGTCCCGTGTCCTGGGTGGTCTCGACTGGGTCGCGTCGCACGCCTCGAGCGTCGACATCGCCAACCTTTCGCTGTCCCACGAGCGTCCGCAGGACGCCTTCGGCGCCGATCCGTTGACCGCTGCCGTCGAGCAGGTCCGCGACGCCGGCGTCACCGTCGTCGTGAGCGCCGGCAACACCCGCGGCACTGTTGGTGACCCCGGCTTCGACCCGAAGGCGCTGACCGTCGGCGCCGCCACGGTTGACCATGGCCGAGCCCGTGTCGCCGATTTCAGTGGCAGCGCCGACGTCTACGGAGTTGCCAAGCCGGAGGTTGTCGCTAGCGGTGTCGACGTCCTGAGCCTGCTCCCGCCCGACTCGGTCATCGCGCATTCCCCAGGCACCCGGCACCTGGACCACGGCCTGTTCCGCGGCTCGGGCACAAGCCAGGCCACGGCGATCGTGTCGGGGGTCGCGGCGCTGTTCCTGGCCGACAACCCCGGTGCGACGCCACTGCAGGTCAAGGCATCGCTGCGGTGCGCGGCCCGCGACCTTCACGGCCGGGACGGCGCAGGCCTGGTGCAGGCAACCTCGCAGGTCTGCGCCGGTACAGACGGACAGGCCCTCGACGGCAGTGGCGACGTCAGCGGCGAGGTCAACTTCAACGCGAACGCGTGGGCTGCGAACGCGTGGGCTGCGAACGCGTGGGCCGGCGCTGACTGGGGAACCGGATCGTGAGCCCCACCCGGACGGTCCGCGCGGTCGCGGTCGTCACCGTGGTCGTTGGCCTCGGCGCGGCCCTGGTCCAGCCCTGGGGGGCGCCGACCTGGTACGCCGTACCTGTGTTGGTCCTCGCCGTGGCGGCGGCCGAGATCGCCGTCGTGAGCCTGCAGTTCGGACGGCAGACGTGGACGTTCAGCCTGACCGAGAGCGCGCTTGGCGCCGCCTGGGTCATGGGCACCGGCAACTGGACGGTGGTCGCCGTCGTGCTCGGGGTCTATGGCGCCCAGACCGTGCTGCGCCGGCCGGTGCTGAAAAAGCAGTTCAACATCGCGGTGTTCGGTGCGGGCGCCGCAGCTGGGAGCCTAATGGCCGGCGTCGTCGGGGGCGGCATCCCCGGTGCCATCGCCGG
>JAYTHM010000238.1:0-1627 GCA_043732645.1 Frankiales bacterium | reverse complement strand
GGACCGCCGTGAGATCATCGACCTTCACCGTGGATGATCAACCGTAGGCCCCGGAGACTCATACTCCCCGGGGCCTACACCTTTCTCGGGATCTGTTTATTCCCAGCGGGACTGACGCCGCGACTCGCGCAGATGAATGCACAGGGACCATCCCTAATCCATGCTCGATCACCTGTCGATTGCGTGCTCTGACCTGACTGCAGGTCATCGGCTACGGAACCGAGTTCCCGGACTTCTGGTTGGGTGGCCGCGAGAACGGCGAGGGCTTCCGGGAGTCGCACCTAGCGTTCGTCGCTCCAGCGCGCGAGGCAGTCCAGGCCTTCTTCGATGCGGTCGCGGCCGGTGGCGCCGAGGTCTTGCACGCACCACGGATCTTCCACTGACGACACTCAGGCACCCACTTCGCAAGCACCTTTCGATACGTCTCATCGGGCTTCCTGCAGGTCCCCTAGCCGGCTTGACGATGTCACCGGATGGCCTCACAATTAGCACGCCAGTTCGAGGCACTGCAAGCGACCGGGAGACGGCATGGCGGGTGAGACGAGCGTTATGGCCGTCCCTGGGCCGCGGCTGGCTGAGTCGGAAGCCATCCTTGTTCGGCCTCCGGTGGAGTTGGTGACCCATATCACGCCTCCATCCCTGTCAGCACTGGCCAGCACCACTGTCGCTCCATCTGTGATGGACGCGCTCACGTTGGTGTTGGACGCAGGAGGCCCGGCCGGGCTTTCGAGGATGGGTAGTGATCAGGCGTTGACCGTCGTTGAGGCCGTCGAGGTGGTCAAGGCCATGGGCCGACTCGGTTTCCCTGGACGCGACGGCGGCGATGGTGCGCGAGTTCGAAACCAGCTTTGCTCATCTCGAGCCCGAGACCCCCAACGCGCACGGGTTCAGACGGTTCCTGCGTTATTGTCGTTCCGCGGCCGCCCGAGAGATCCAGGTCGCGACCGGCCTGCCCATCACGAGCTGCCAGCGCCTGGTGTGGTTCGCGGCCTGTGAAAGCGAGCGGGTCGAACCGGTCGTTGAGCTGATGAGGCTGGGGCGCGTCACCCTGGCCAGAGCGAGAGCGTTGGTCGAGGCCACAGCGCACCTGGACGGGTTCACCGCCGCGGCGATAGCGACCCGGGTCCTGCGGCCGCTGAGCGGCCCTGATGGCCTTCCCCTGCCCGGAATGGCGCCACTGTCGCAGGCCACGTTCACAGCAAGGCTGCGCAAACAGCTGGTCTTGCACCACGGGTTGATAGGGCAGGCCGAACGCAGCTACCAGGAGGCCCTGCAACGCCGCCGGTTGTCCGGGGAGCCCCACCACGACGGCACCGGGGTGCTGGTGATCAGCGGCGACGGGCCACGCCTGGCCGCCGCTGAAGGCCGGGTCGATCGAGTCGCCCGGCGGCTACGCAAGAGTGGGGACGCCCGCACCATCGCCCAACTACGCGCCGACGTGGCCACCGACCTACTGCTGCGGGGCTGGATCCCCAACGACCCGACCTTCACCCAGCTCGGCGAACCACCGGCGGCACTCGTCCAGCTCATTACCTCGTTGCCCACACTGACGGGTGTCGATGCCGGCACTGGCCACATCAGCGGTTGGGGCGACGTGCCGGCCCAGCAGACCCGAGCCCTCGCCCTT
>JAYTHM010000237.1:0-5700 GCA_043732645.1 Frankiales bacterium | reverse complement strand
CCGCAGCGGCGAGCAGGTGCTGCTCCAACCGGGTGGCGCGCTCGAGCTAGGCAGCCTGCTGTTGGTCGTCGATGAGGACCAGGCGCATGTTGTTGTGCTGGGCGGGCGTCTGGACGTTTATGACGGGCAGCGTCATAACGTCATCCTCGAGCTGACTTGCTTAACTGTGGGTTGCGCCACGCTGGCACTTCATTTGACTTCCCAGCACGGCCTCTCGCTACGTTAAGCCGGTCGGGTACCAGACGTACCAGCCCCACCGACCCCAGTCGCCGTCGGAAGCCAGCGGTGGACTGACACCCCCAAGCACAGGAGGTTCGACGCATGTCCACCCACCTGAACCCCCAGCAGACCCAGGACTGGCACGTGGCCGTCCAAGCACCAGGCGAGACCGAGGCTGTGTCGGGCCAGCAAAGTGTCAGGCTCCGGGAGGCCGGGCGACCACCACGAGCGCAACGACGATGAGCACTCCGACGATGACTGTGCAGACAGCAAGTGCCCGGTAGCCAACAACCCGACCAGGATTAGCAGCCCCAGAAGGACCTAGCGCAGCCAGGGCAAGTCGGCGAGGTTAAGCGGCAGGGTTGGTCATGTGTTCGGTGTACCCATCGCCGCCTGCGGTGACCCCAAGGGCTGCTCAGCACGTTGACCGTGGAGTGCGCTCGAGAGATGCCTCGGTTCGAAGGATCCTGCCGACTAGTACTTCACCGTCACCCGCACCACCGTGGCAAGAACGGCGGCGTAAGCGTGCACAGGACCACCAAGAGCGGCCACACCGTCACCCGCGAACCCCGCCCACTCCTCCGCGGCTGGTAGGGCGGGCAGCCAGCAGTTAACGGTCGGCGGTGTAAGTGCTGTCGGCGTTGTTGGAGCCGGTGAAGCTGGAGGTGACACCCGGGCTGCTGTTGGAGCTGTCACCCGAGCCGGAGCCGGAACTGTCGCTGGAACCGGAAACTGAGGGGGAACTCTCGCCGGAACTGGAACCGGTCGTGCCACCGGACCCTCCCGACTCGCTGGTACCACTCCTGACCTGGCCGGACTCTGGCCGGTCAACGGAGCCGTGGTTCTCCGAAGAGCTTGGCGTGGGCGTAGACCGGGGGAGACGTGGACCGTCAGATCCCTGCTGGTCGCCGCTGTCACCCGACTGGCCGTGTGAGTCCGGTTCGGACGACCGCGAGTTGGACGGGTGCTTGCCCGACTGGTCCCCGCGGGGGGTCAAGGTGACCGCCGCCGGGTGGGCCGGCTCCGGCGAGGGGGACGTCGTGGCCTCCGCGGGTTCAGGCACGGAGGACGGTGAGGGGGCGGCCGCAGGGCGCGGAAGGTGCAGCGGCGTCACCGCCTCGATGACGTCGGCGACAGCGGTCTGCGCGGGAGCGGGCAGGTCGCCAGCGGCCGCTACACCCAGGATCAGCGCGAGGCACGCGGCCCCGGCGAGCGACAGCTGCAGCGCCAGTGAGCGACCGCGCCAGGAGACCGCGCTACTCGTCGACGACACAGCCCGGTTTCCCCACGACACAGCCGCAGCTGGTTCGGGCGCAGGTGCCGCCCCGGGGTCGAAGCCGTGCTTGAGCAGAGCCGCGAGCGCCGTAGACGGAGTGGGGATGGGGCCGTCCGCGAGGGCGCGGACCTGCCTCATCAGCAAGGTGAGTTCCGGCTCCGCGGGCACGCAGCGGCCGGCCAGCAGCGCATCTGCGGTCCGTTCGCCGAGCCTACGTCGGGTGTTCACATGCCTGTCATCGTCGGCGGAGGTCACAGGGTTACGCCCTCCACACCGTCGTGCTGCGTCTTGAGTGCGCGCCGCAGCGCGAGCAGGCCGCGCCGTTGGAGCTGCTTGACGGCGCCCTCCGATTTTGCGAGGGCCGCGGCGACCTGCTCGACCGTGAGGTCGCCGAGGACGCGAAGCGTGAGGACGTCCCGCTGGTCTGGGACGAGTCCGTCGAGCAGGCGTCGCACCCGCTCGGTCTGCAGGGACTGGATCGCTTGGTCCTCAGACGATGGACTGGTGCGCCGGTCGGTGGCGGCGTCGAACGCTGCCGTGGGCTCGCGTCGACCCCGCTTGCGAAAGTCGTCGACGAGGCGGGCATGAGCGACAGAAAACGTGAAGGTCCGCAGTCCTGCTGCTCCGCCGGTGAGGGTCGGAAGCTTCGAGAAGACAGTCAGGAACACCTCGCTGGTGAGATCCTCGGGCTCGGCCACACCGCGGTTCTGAAGGTAGGAGAGCACACGCGGTGCGAGGAGCTCGTAGACAGCGCGCAATGCCCAAGCCTGTCCGGCCTGGGCTGCGGGGAGGACGTCCTCGAGAAGCTGCTCGTTCACGCGGTGCGCTCCGGACGATGAGCCGGGGTGGACCGAAGACTCGGTCCACCCCGACATCATGTCGTCCTACGGTCTATCTACCGCTCGAGGGCTTGGGATCTGCTGCTCAGTTGTCGCCCGAGCTGTCACCGGAGTCACCGGAGCTGCCGCCGTTGCCGTCCTGGCTGCCGCTGATGTCGTTGTTGTTGTCAGCGCTGTTGTTAGCGGTGTGTGTGGCCTTCGGCTCGGGGGAGCTGCTGTCGTGGTGGTCGTTGCCCTGTCCCTTGTGGACTCCATCGCGGTGGGTCCCGTCCTGCTGGTCACAGTCGGCCTGCTTGCCCTGCTCGTTTTGGTTGCCCTGCTCGTCCGTGGCGTCGGGGGGTAGGGGGGCCTCGGTCGGGGCGAGCTCCGTGGTGGTGCAGACCTCGGCAGCCTTGGTGGCCTCCGGGCTGTCACTCGGCTCGGGGGTCTCCGCGTCCTTGCGGACCAGGGCGGACTCGGTGGGCGCCGGGGCTGCCGTCGTTGCCGTCGTTGCCGTCGTTGCCGTCGTTGCCTTCGGGTTGTCGGTCGGCTCGACTGTGGCCGTTGCGGACGGGTCGGCGGAGGGGGTTTCGGTCGCCACGGTTGTCGTCGAGCCCGCGTTCAAGGCGCTCGGCAGGGCTACGGCCGCGCCAGCAGCACCCATGCTGATGACGGCGACTCCTCCGACGAACACCACCTTGCTGGCGGCGCTGGCGGTGGCGAGCTTGCTGGCGAGAATCTGGGCCAGGGTCATTGAGGTTCCTCACTTCGGTAGCGGCCAGGCCCGTGGGGTTCGGGTTGGACGCGTTGCTGACTGCCGTTACCAGCAGGTCGCCCTTTCGGCGGGGTCAAGGGGGTGATCGTCGTGAGCCGCGTCAGGGGTACGGGTATCGCCATCTCAGCTCAGGTAGACCGGCCCCGGTACGAGATAGCCGTTGAAAGGCGCGGCGTAGCAGAGCGAGTAGGGCCTGGCCGAAACGATGTACACGCGGTCGCCCGCCTCGAGGCCCGCGGGCAGTCGGGCGACCCGGAACAGGGTGTCAATCGAGTCGCGGCTCGAGCTGGTTACCGTCACAGCCAGCCGCCTGACCGCTCCCGAAGGAGCGGGCAGGCGGTGTGCTGGCTCACGCGTAGTGGCTCAGAGCTTGCGCAGGACCGTGACGACGCGACCGAGGATGGTCGCCTCGTCCCCGCCGATCGGTGCGTAGGCGTCGTTGTGCGGGAGCAGCCACACGTGGCCCTCCTTGCGCTTGTAGGTCTTGACGGTCGCCTCGCCATCGATCATGGCAGCCACGATGTCGCCGTTGTTGGCGACCGGCTGCTGCCGCACGACGACCCAGTCACCGTCGGTGATCGCAGCGTCCACCATCGAGTCACCGACGACCTTCAACAAGAACAGCGTGCCGTCCCCGACCAGCTCGCGGGGGAGCGGGAAGACCTCCTCGACGGCCTGCTCGGCCAGGATCGGGCCACCGGCGGCGATCCGGCCGATGACCGGAACGTACGCCGGGCGCGGGAAGCTGCTGTGCTCGACACCGTCCTCGAGTGCGCCGCCCTGGGATGCTGCCTGCGGCATCTCCCCCGGCAGCCGGACGTCAACTGCACGCGGCTTGGTGGCATCGCGGCGCAGGAACCCCTTCTTCTGCAAGCTGATCAGCTGGTAGGACACGCTGCTTGTGGACGCCAGGCCGACTGCGTCGCCGATCTCGCGGATCGTGGGCGGGAAGCCGCGCTGGAGGACCGACTCCTTGATGAACTCAAGGATCTTGCGCTGGCGCACCGTCAGGCCGGCGTCGTCGGCCGGACCGTCGGGCAGGTTGTGCACGTGCGTGGTCTTGGGGGGGACTCCGGGCTGGCGACCACGCTTGCGCGGGCCGATCGGCACCGCAGGCTGGACCTTCTCGGCGAGCGACAGCAGCGTGCCACCGTCGCGCGCCCCCTCCTTCCCAGCTGTCATCTTCGGACCCGGGGACCCGGTCTTGTCTGCCACGTTGCGCTCCTCGCCTCACCCGGCCCGCTCGCCGAACCGGTGGTGGATCTGGCCGGACGGTAACCCCTGAGGCCGACAGAATCCAAACACCTGTTCGACGTGTCGTAGATTTTGTCGGACCCCTCTGTTAGACATCCGCTCAGACGTTCGATCGACTCTACGTTCGACGTGGACCTCTGAAGGAGCAGGCACATGACCGTCACCGCCATCCCCGCCTACGGCGCCCGCCAGGCCGCCTCGCTGCGCTTCGCGCCTCCCGTGCGGATGACGCGCGCTGACGCTCACGCCGGAGCGGTCCACCCGTCAGCCCTGGCCACCTCGGTTCGGCTAACCCGCCGTGGCCGGGTCGTCCTGGTCCTGGCGCTGCTCGTCCTGGCCACCGTGGCCTTCACACTCGGTCGGGTCGGGACCTCCCAGGCCGCGACCGACAGCCCAACTGTCGCGCCTTACTCCCAGACCATCGTCCACGCCGGCGAGACCCTCTGGTCGGTTGCCAAGCGAGTCGCACCAGGCCACGACCCTCGGCTTGTCGTCGAGCAGCTCGCCGGTCTCAACCACCTGGGCAGCGGCGCCGTCCAGGTCGGCCAGCAGCTCCTGCTCCCGCGTATTGGCTGACGGGCCCCGACCGCGACGCCGACCCTGAGGACAACTCGGGCGGCGAGGGGACGGTTGTCGCTAGCGTGCGCTCGAGGCCCTTGCCTCTGCGCAGGCGTACTCGCGCTGGTGCCCACCTGAGCTGTCGGCAGCGGCGACGCTTAGCCGCGACACGGGCACGACCTCGGGGGCGGTCGGGCGGCGGAACCGGGCGCCGTACCGCAGCGCAGGAGTCTCCACCAGGACCCCGGACAGCTGCGTGCAGGCCAGCGTCGCGAAGATCCCGAGCGGCACGCCCGGGAACAGCCCGAGGGGGTGTGTCGAAGTCGCCCGCACGTACTGCCATGGGTAGAGCCCGTAGGACCGCTTGCCGGCCCAGACCAGCCAGCGCACCGAGAAGACCCGGGCCAGGCGGCCGCGGTTCTCGGCGAGACGGGGCACGACCTGCGAGATGGTCAGCGCGAGGACCGCGGGCAGCACGACAAACTTGCCGAAGTCAGGCCCTGGGTGCCAGGCAACTCCCAGCAGGAGGGCCACGGTCGCCAGGGCTCGCAGCCCAGCCAGGCGGGGGAGTCGGCCCAGGGTGTGCCGTTCGAGCCAGACCAACCCGGCGAACGCACCGGCCAGCAGCCCGACCGCGCGGGTGTCGGTGCCGAAGTAGATGCGGTTCTTGCCGGCTCAGCCGTCGTAGTAGAGCGCCGGCAGCAGCGCGCTGGCCGACAGCAGGCCCGCGACGAGCGTGAGGCGGCGGCGCCGACCGAGCAGCAGCAACCCGAGCAGGACCGGCGGCCAGATCAGGTAAA
>JAYTHM010000236.1:0-1628 GCA_043732645.1 Frankiales bacterium | reverse complement strand
CAATGGTCCTGACCGGCAAGCACTCGTTGGACTACTCAGGTGGTGTGTCCGCTGAGGACAACTTGGGTATTGGTGGATATGACCGCGTCATGGGACCGAATGGGCAGGCGCAGTACTGGGCTGCCAACCTGAGCGCGGCGTGCGAAACGCTGTTCGCACACTACGACCACACCTATATCGCGCCCGGGGAACGCACCGGACGTCGAGTTGCCAGCAGCGACCCACACGACCGTGATGTGCGCAGCTACCCGCACGTCCATCCATGCAGCGACTTCACGACTGTGGGGGACATCTTCTCCGCCGAGGTCAACAAGGAGCGCAAGAAGCCATTCGACATCCGCACCGTGATGCGTGCGGTGGTCGACCAGGACCACGCCGTGCTCGAGCGCTGGGCAGGCATGGCCGACGCCGACACGACGGTTGTTCTGGACGCCCACCTCGGCGGCTATCCGATCGAGATGCTGGGCATCGAGTCCCGGCCCATCCCTCGGCGGGGGTGGTTCCCCGCCGACGGCCCAGACCAGTGGACAGCAGGAACGCTGTTCCCGAGATCATCCAAGAAGACCGCCCGGGCCATCAACGCAGCCAGCGGCAATCGGCCCCTAGTCGTGCTGGCGAACCTGTCAGGGTTCGACGGTTCGCCTGAGTCGCTGCGCATGATGCAGCTTGAGTACGGCGCCGAGATCGGCCGGGCCATCGTCAACTTCAAAGGCCCGATCGTCTTCTGTGTAATCTCGCGCTTTCACGGGGGCTCCTTCGTGGTCTTCTCCAGCGTTCTGAACAGCGGCATGGAGGTCATCGCCGTCGAGGGTTCGTTCTCGTCAGTGATCGGTGGTGCGCCGGCGGCGGCCGTGGTGTTCACCCGTGATGTCACGACCCGCACCTCCCAGGATCCCCGGGTCAAAGCGATGGAAGCCACGCTGGCCGAGGCAGACGAGCTCGAACGCCCCCGCCTGCGGGTCGAGCTGGCCGGCCTGCGCGCCGACGTACGCTCCGAGAAGCTCGGTGAGGTGGCCGACGAGTTCGAACAGATTCACAACATCGAACGGGCGCGGGCGGTCGGCTCTGTCCACACGATCATCCCGGCGCGAGAGCTGCGGCCCTACCTGATCGGCGCCGTCGAGCGGGGTCTCAGCCGACCCGCGTCTGACACCCCCTCGCCGTCGGCATCCTGACCCGCCCACATGAACCATCTGGTTGTCTCAACGCAAAAGACGTGCCACGCAGCCATTCGTCATCCGTCATCTGCATCGTTCTTCCCCCCAACTTCATCCCGAGCCGGTCTCCTAATGGCTGCATCATCCGTGGGCTGGGCTGAAGGACCTCACGAGAGCTGAGCTCGTTCGGGCGACGCGCCACCACCAGCAACTCAACCCGCATCCGCTGGACCTTCCGGGACGTCCTTGAACAGCCCGGCTCGTCGGCGCCTCGCTAGGGCGGATCGCCGAGCAGTCCCGAAACGCATCGGGCCTTCGTGCCATGGCGCTGCAGCGCCACAGGGCTCGCCCAGCCCGCCGTCGAGGGACTGGTGATGTCGACCAGGGCGGTGACGTCGACGAGGTCACGTCGGGCATAGTCGCCAAGCACCTCGAGGAGTGCGGCGCTGCGGCCTCGAGGCAAGCACTAGG
>JAYTHM010000235.1:0-1630 GCA_043732645.1 Frankiales bacterium | reverse complement strand
ACGACCACGACTTCACCCACCAGTTGCTGGGCCGTGAGTACCCGAAAGTG
Source organism: Frankiales bacterium (assembly GCA_043732645.1). GTDB lineage: Bacteria > Actinomycetota > Actinomycetes > Mycobacteriales > SCTD01 > RYN-111. The sequence goes on along the minus strand of JAYTHM010000235.1, from coordinate 1,580 downwards.
TGGAGAGCCCGATGACTGATGACGATAAGCGGGACTGGACTCGGCCGGCACGGACGTACTTCCACCGGGAGCGCCGTCCGAAGGCGCGAGGCATAACCGCAGCGACGCAGCGTAACGTGCGGTCGGGTTGGTGGCAGGCAGCACGATCAGCTGGCAACAACAGCCACACCCGCTCATCCTAGATAAGGGGATGGCCTTCCTGAGTAACACGGTCAACGAGCGACCTCACGGCGCAGTTCGCTCCGTGCCCGCACCTGCTCAAGCTGCTCGTCCGACAGCTCGGCCAGCTGCCCCGCGGCACGAGCGAGCAGGGCCACCTCGCACATCCACTCGAGCAGGTCGGCGCGTGCGGCGGCCTGCTCGAGTGTGCTGCCGATGGTGGTGCTTCCGTGGTGGGCCATCACGACAGCGCTGCGCCCCACCAGGGCGGCGATGGTCACCTCGACCAGTTCGTCCGTGCCATAGCAGCGGTACGGCGCGACCGGGATCGGGCCGCCCAGGTCGAGCGCGTAGCAGTGCAGGGCGGGCACTACATCCGTCAGGGTTGACAGGGCGACCGCATGTCGGCCGTGAGTGTGCATGACCGCACGGGTGCCTGGCAGCGCGTGCGCGGCCAGGTGGAGCGCCAGCTCCGACGTCGGCGGTCGCTCCCCGAAGAGCACCCGGCCGCCGCGGTCGACGAGGACGAGGTCGTCCGGCTCCAAGTCGGCGAAGACCGCTCCGGTCGCGGTCAGCAGCAGGTGCTCCCCCACGGCGACGCTCGCGTTGCCCGCTGCCGCCAGCACGAGTCCCCGGGACGCCAATCCGCGGCACTCGTGCACCAGCTCACCCCTGTGCACGAGCCAGGTCGACGATCATTTTCCCCACCAGACCAGTGGCATGAGCCACCTGAGAGACATTCCACAACGGGCGCAGCGCCGTGATGGTGATGGTGATGGTGCAGTCAGGCTCGTTCCCGTACGGCGACCGCCAGATGGCTGATGCGCTGTGTCCCGCAGTCACTCCTCGACGGCTGGGTCTTCCTCGTCAAAAAGGCTGCTCCCACGGACGTCCTCCGCCGTTAACGTGACGAGGTCCCGCTTGCCCAGCGGACGGTCCAGCGCCACCAAACGGCGGGCATGACGCAGGCGGCAGCGCTCGATCGCGTTGCGCACACTGCGGGCGTTGGAGAAATTCGGCCGCGCCATACGGAGGTTGAGGTACTCGTCGAAGGCCTCACGGGCCTGCTCGTCGAACTGGAAGTTCTCGCCCGCAACCATGAGCTCGGCGATCTGCATCAGCTCCCCCCGGTCGTAGTCCTCGAACTCGATGTGGTGCGGCACGCGCGAGCTCAGGCCCGGGTTAGCCGAGAAGAACGTCGCCATCCGGTCCGGGTAGCCAGCAAAGATCACCACCAGGTCGCCCCGGTCGTTCTCCATCTCGGTGAGCAGGATCTCGATGACCTCTTGACCGTAATCGCGTTCATTCTCGGGACGGAACAGGTAGTACGCCTCGTCGATGAACAGGACCCCTCCTGCCGCCCGGGCGAGTGCTTCCTTGGTCTTTGGGGCCGTATGTCCGATGAACTGGCCCACCAGGTC